>DTZW01000323.1:0-12206 GCA_012961165.1 Gammaproteobacteria bacterium
ATCTAAAGTATCGATAAGTTTCAGCCGATACTAAATGACGCCCCAAATTGAATAAGTTATATACAGCCGCATGAACATTTAGAAATCGCTGAGCCTGCTTCACTGATTTAAACTTACGTATGCCCCGCTCTCTTACCCTGGTCGGTTGATGCGACAACTCAGCTCGATTGTTGGCGTACTTCTCCATGTTGTGTATTGTTCCAGGAATCAACTCGCGATGGGCCGCGCCGTAACTTCTCAATTTATCCGTCACAATTTCTCGTGGTTCACCTTTGTGTTTCTTGATCATTCGACTAAAAAATCGCTTAGCTGCTTTAGCATCTCGCCTGTCCTGAAGAAGCACATCAACGACTTCTCCATCCTGATCTACGGCTCGCCAAAGATATCGTTACTTGCCACCAATCTTTATAAACAACTCATCAATAAAGAAAGTATCTCCATATCCTTGATGCCTCTACCGTAATCTAGCCGCATATTTCGATCCAAACTTGTTGCACCATAATCTGATCGATTCGTGAGTGACAATAATCCCTCTTTGAGCTAGTAAATCCTCGATGTCGCGATGACTTAGGTTAAATCGAAAGTAGAGCCACACGGCGTATTGGATGATTTCTGACGGGAATCGGTATCTTTTGTACATATTTGAATTATTCATTGCAACATTGTCACTTGTTGGCTCTTAAGTTGCCAATACCCTTATTTGTACTAGTGAAACCCAAAGGTTCGAAAGTAAATACTCTCGCTACCTAACAGACAGCGTGACCAGTCAGGTCAACAATGCCTCTGGTCGTCATCCTGTGACCATTGATCCTGAATTTGCTGCAATATTAGACTATTTCGGCGTATGTTACGTTCAAAGCGAGGGGTTATTTGACATCACGTCTGGTGTCCTTCGACAGCTCTGGAATAAAAATATGAGACGGCTGCGTACAGATTCAGAACTGGAATTTTATCTAGACAAAGTCGGCTGGAAGAAGATCGAAATTTCTCCCAATGAGGTCATTCTGCCAATCAAGGGCATGCGGCTAGACTTTGGCGGTGTTGTCAAAGAATACGTCGCCGACGTGTTCGCAGCTAAAGCACATTCGATGGGAATCGAACACGGTCTGATCAATCTCGGTGGTGACATCTGCATTATTGGCCCCCAACCGGACGGGACTCTCTGGTCTGTTGGCATTACCCATCCGACGGAAGGCAATAGCGCCATCGCAATAATTGAGCTTTCTGAGGGCTCTGTAACGACATCCGGGGGTTATGAGCGCTACTTCGATATTGACGGTCTCAGATACAGTCACTTAATTAATCCTGAAACCGGCTGGCCTGTTGAAGGCCTTTTAAGCGCTAGCGTCGCTGCACCCACATCCATTGTAGCGGGATCACTCACATCCATCGCACTTCTTAAAACACCAGAAGATGGCATTCGTTTCATAGAAGAATGTGCGACGCCCTATTTTGCGGTGGACCAGCAACTAGGCTGGCATGGCAATCTTGGAGAAGTTTGCCATGCGTAAGTTCATCACGCTGCTGGCCGCTATTTATTGCCAACCACTCTTAGCGATAGACATTGATGATGTGCAATCACAGGTCTTTGATGGCTCTTGCGCCTTATCGGGCTGTCATAACGGTTCGGTCTTTCCAAACCTGTCTTCGGGTAGCGCTTTTGACGCAATCGTCAACGTTAATTCCACTCAATCTTCTAAACTACTTATCGCACCTGGCAGCACCAGTGATAGCTATTTAATCGATAAAATAGAAGGAATAGGCTCTGGCAGCCCTATGCCCATCGGTGGCTCGTTAAACACGGATCAGAAAGAACTTCTTGAAAACTGGGTTAGCGAAGGTGCATTGGCAGACGACACCCCGTCTGATCCCGATACTGACAGTGACGGAGTCTCTGACTCATTAGACAACTGCTCCGATATTGCCAATAGCGATCAGCTGGATACTGATTCAGATGGTGACGGCGACGTGTGTGACCTTGATGATGATGGCGACGGGGTCCTCGATGCGGATGATGCCTTTCCGCTCGATGCGACTGAATCGGTTGATACTGATGGTGACGGCATTGGTGACAACGCCGATCCCGACAATATGACCAAAGCACGCGCTTACCTTATGACTCGGTCAACGAGTGCTAACCTCACAACACTACACATTATTAATTCCTCAGATAATCCGCAGCAGTTTACGGGCACACTTTACAACGGCGATGGCGAGCAATTGGGGTTAACAGAAACCGTCTTGCACACCGCTACGGTTCCAAGTCGAGGTCGCTTAAAGATTACCTCAGCAGAACTTGAAACCATCATGGGTGTCGACACCTGGTCTGGACCCGCCATGCTGGAAGTTAATGGCTCTGCACGCTTTGATCTCATGAGTAAGCTGCAAAGCCCAAGCGGCCTCATCTCCAACACCAACTGTGTCAGGCAAGATCGGGTCCACAATCTTGAAGGCTTCGATTCCGACAACCTGACGTATATCCGGTTGATCAATATTGGTGACACCGCGCTAACCGATATTCGCGGCACGATAACCGACGCCAGCGGCAATACCGTGGGCACGGGTAATGTAGTGCTATCGGGTAGCCTGGGTGCTAAACAACAGATATGGCTAAACCGGAATGATCTCAGTGCGCTGATCGGGGCAGAATGGGACGGCGCCGCCAGTTTGCAGACCGCCATACCAAGACCCAATCTACGCCTGCTAAACCTTAATTTTGTCAACTCGGAAACCTTCTTTAACTTCAGCTGCTTTGAGAATGAAGCGACCAATCGCGTGTATCTGATCACCAACTCCAACAGTGCCAATATTAGTGAGACCCACATCATTAATACCGGCAGCGACACCGTTACTGTCACCGGCACCTTATATGCAGGTACTGGTGCACAACAGGGCAATAGTGATGTGGCCTTAAGCGCTGCGATCGCGCCCGGTGCAAGAACGATTCTCAGCGCCGCTGATCTTGAGACCGCTCTCGGGGCCGAAGTCTGGTCTGGGCCTGCGATGCTGGAAGTCTTTAGTGAAAACAATATCGAACTGATGATTCGTCTGACCAGCCCAAGTGGCCTTATCTCTAACACCAACTGTGTGACTCAAGGCGCAGTTCACAACGTTGAGGGATCAGATTCAAACGACACGACCTACGTTCGCTTTATCAACCAGGGAGACAGTGTTATCTCGGATGTCCGGGGGACCTTGTATGACCTGAACGGCAATGTGATTGGCACAGCAAACACACAGTTGTTTGATTCGCTGGATGCCAAGCAGCAGTCATTCCTGAACCGCACCGACTTTGAAAACCTCTTTGGAACGACTTGGACGGGCGAGGCGAGCTTAGTGGTCACGGAAGCAGAAGATACAGACCTACGTCTTCTGAACCTGAATTTGGTCAATGGCGAGACGTTTTTTAATTTTTCCTGTTTTGAGAACTCCAACAACACGAGCGAGGTGACCGGCCAGGAGTTCTTCAACAGCAACCTATCAGATCAGGTGGTGCAAGGTGTGTGTCTAGGCTGTCACATTGAAGGTGGTCTTGCCCAGGCGTCGGCGCTTGTCTACGCACCCAGCAGCACCTCGGGCCATGAAACCAATAACTTTAACTTACTGCAGTCATACATCGACACCGATCCTGATAATGCCAACACCATTTTGCAAAAAGTAAGAGGCGTTGACCACGGCGGCGGCCAGCAACTGGATATCCAGTCAGACGACTACCTGAATTTGGTGGCATTTATTGGTCTGATTGGCGGCAATATCGATACTACCAACTCCGGATCCCTGGGTGACTTCTGGCAGGGTGTTTCGATGGCCTCTCCTGAGCAAACTTTGCGCCGCGGTGCGATCATCATCGCAAATAAACTTCCCAGTACCGAACAAATCGCGTCTGTTCAGACAGGTGGTGAGGATGCACTTCGTACCGCCCTCAGGGAGCAGATGGAGGGTGATGGCTTTAATGAATTCCTGATGACCGGCGCAAACGATCGCCTCTTCACCGATGCGTTTATTGACGGCGATCTGTATCTTGAATCGGTTGACCTTTCAACAAGAGTGTACTTCCCCATTGGGGCCAATAAGTATTTTGAAGAACAACCTCGTGATGAGGAAAACAATGACCCTGATACCGTGAATTGGCTTCGGGAGTGGTATTGGGGAATGGCACGATCGCCGCTCGCACTCATTGCCTATGTCATCGAAAACGATCGAAGCTATCAGGAGGTTCTGACAGCTGATTACATGATGCTAAACCCCCGAATCAATGAGATTCTGAACGGTGGTTTAACTTTCGAAGCAGATGCCAATCATCGTAGTTATTTGCCCGGGTCGAATAATGGCCAAATCGTAAGGGACGACCAACTTGTCGCCGAATTCAGCCTTGACATGGGTGTTCAGGTCACTTCCTGGGGTCCGTACATCGACTATCCGAATGCTGGTGTATTAAGTACCCATGCCTTTCTTGGTCGATACCCAACGACAGCAACGAACCGTAATCGGGCGAGAGCCAGATGGACGTACTATCACTTTCTAGGCGTGGACATTGAGAAATCAGCGTCGAGGACAACCGATTCAGAAGCACTGGCAGATACCGACAATCCGACGATGAATAATCAAGCCTGTACGGTCTGTCATGAGCTGCATGATCCTGTTGCGGGCACTTTTCAGAATTACGGCAACGAAGGTATCTATCGAGACAAGGACGGCGGTTTAGATTCCTTACCCGCCAGCTATAAGTATCCACGTTATTTTGATGAAAATGCTGAACCAGGCCTCTACGAAGAAGGCGATACCTGGTTTGCTGATATGCGTGAGCCTGGGCTTGACGGACAGCTCGCGCCTAACCCTGATAACAGCCTTCAATGGCTCGGCAACGAAATCGCGAACGATTCCAGATTTGGTGCAGCTACTGTCTCCTTCTGGTGGCCCGCCGTTATGGGGGCCGACACACTGGTTGCTCCGGAGCTGACAGACGCTGCAGACTACGCCGATAAACTCGCGGCGTTTGAAGAGCAATCGACCTTTATCAATGATCTTGGCGCCGAATTCATTGCCGGTATCAGAGGAGGCAGTGCCTACAATGGCAAAGATCTGCTGCTCGAAATGATGATTAGCCCCTGGTTCCGGGCTAATAGAGTTGAGCCGGGCGCGAGCACTGTTGGTGCAGGCGCGACGGCAGCAGATATCGGTGTTCGTCGCTTACTGACTCCCAGGGAACTGGAGGCTAAGACAACTGAGCTTTTAGGTTGGACGTGGGGAAACTATCTCGCAGAGAGCTATCAGTATGATGGCGTCTACACGACACTGAACGACCTGTACGGTATTTACTACGGCGGTATCGATTCAAATGGCATAAAATCGCGCGCGCGTCAGTTAACTTCACTAATGGCGAACGTAGCAGAACGCCAGGCTGTCTCCATGGCCTGCTCCTCGGTTGTCGTCGACTTTTTCAGAACTGACACCGAACGCGTCATTTTTGATGGCATAGATCAAAGTATTACACCGGCTACAGAATTCGTCGAAGAATTCGAAGTCTCAGCCTCATCTGCGGACAGTACCGAGACACTCATTGCTACGGGAACACTAAGTGAGGGCAGCAAAAAGATCACCGTGGCCTTCTTAAACGACTTCTTTGAGGAGGATGAAGGCGACCGAAATTTGGTGGTGACGGCGCTTCGGCTAACCGACAGCGAAGGTAATATACTACGCGAAGCGAGTCTGGCAAATTTCGACAACATCCCCGGTGCAACTGCAACCTGCGGTGGAGCAGACCAGGACGGATACACTCTTTGGAGTGAATGCCAGCTCTCTATCCCATTTACAGTTGATTCAGCGAGTTCTGTGAGAGTCGAGGTGGATGCTTGGGGACAACAGGCGGGGCCCGATCTGGTTGCTATGTCAGTTGCGGTGGATGACGAAAATTATGTGGACGGGAATGCCGCCGGTGCTGTCGCCATCAAAAACAAACTGATAGAGATGCATCGCGACTTCCTGGGTGAAATCTTAACGCTCACTAGTGATGAGCTGGAAGCGTCCTATTCACTGTTCGTTGAGACCTGGCAGGATCGATTGTCTCAGGCAGGCAACGGCTGGGCCTGGAACTATCCTGATGAAGATTGCTATTTCTGGGCTGATTCTCAATGGGCAGAGGATGGTCCTGCGAACCAGGCATCCGACCCCGACGGGATTCTGTACACCTGGACAACGATCCTGATTTACCTGATGACTGACTACTACTACCTGCATGAATAAGGGTTGGTTAACAATGAAGAGACGCGACTTTCTTAAACAATCCTTCATTATGGGCGCTGCCGGATTGATTGCACCTGTACCAAAAGTGTATAGCGCCTCAGCCGATGGCTATTCAGGCCGTTTGCTGGTGACGCTCCAGGTCGATGGTGGCTGGGATGTTACCAGCTTCTGTGATCCAAAAATGAACGTTGCCGGTGAACGGGAAATTAATAGCTGGGCGAACACGGCTGAAACACAAACAGCAGGCAACCTTAGTTACGCACCTTTCGCAGACAATGCCGCTTTTTTCGACAAATATTATCAGGATATGTTGATTATTAACGGTGTGGACGCTCAAACTAATTCGCATAGCACCGGCGTACTGCACAACTGGAGTGGCCGAAATTCAGCAGGGTACCCATCCATTACTGCGATGTTCGCCGCTCACAACGCGCCGGATCAGCCACTTTCTTATATCAATTCTGGCGGTTTCGCATACACGGCTGACCTGATCCGTTTCAGCCGCCTAGAAGATCCAGACGCCTTGAGGCAACTATTGGTGCCGGAGAAAGAATCAGACGAGGTTTATATTCGCAGCCCCAGTGACATGGCGCGTATAAGAGAATACAGAAACCAGCGTCACACAAGGTTATTGTCAGACCCAGGCATCATTAACCGCTATCAAGAAAACCTGGCTGCATACGACTCAGCCCTACGGAGCAAATCTTCGTTGTCTGATTTCGAAAATTTTATTCCCGCCAATGAGGATATTGAGCCTAATGAGCAGATCATTCCTCAAGTTAACAGCGATCTTAAACGCCAGATGCAAATGGCGCTCGCGGCGTTCAGTGGGGGTATTTGCTCTTCGGCGGACCTCTTTACCCGTGGGTACGACACACATGGTGACCACGATGCCCTGCACGCATCACTCTTTTCACATCTCACGGACTCAATCGATTTCTTCTGGACAAGCGCTGAAACCGCCGGGCTCGCCGATCGAATTACACTGCTGATTGGTTCCGACTTCGGTAGAACGCCGAACTACAACTCTGATATGGGTAAGGACCACTGGCCCATAGGTTCCTTCATTGTTATGGAAAGCAGTCCTTCCTGGGGCAATCGAGTCGTTGGCGAAACTGACGAGGGGCACAATGCCTACGCGATCAATCCATCTACGTTGCTACGTGACGATGACAATGGCACTGTTATTTACCCCGCGCACTTTCACAAGGCGTTTCGCAGATACCTAGGATTAGAGGGATCATCAGTCGATCAGGATTTTCAGTTTTTGACAACAGAGGACTTTGACTTTTTTGGCTAGTGCAAACCGGGCTTCGTAGATTTCCGTTAATATGCAAGCGCGCGGTTAGGAAGAATAACCACCCTTTTCCCACTTTCAGAAAAGTATCCTGGTTCCAGCCGGTTAGCTGCCGTCCCCGTTAGCCCATCTGAACATGTGTTGTGTGATCGAAAATTTTGGCTCAACGATTGAAAACTTGGCGATTTGGCCCTCGAATCCAGACGCCGGCCGAATGCGACCGTCACCGATGTGTAATCAGTGCGCTGGAAATTCAGAATAGTGTCGTTCGTTGGTCAGCCAGATTCGAGGGCGGTGAGCGGTTCTGTGGACCCTCTGGCTGATCCAGGCCCAGGTGCTTCAGTATCTTTTGAATAACATCAGGATCTTCAATCGACGCAATGATACGACCGGGCGGCGTTCCGCCGGCCCACCACACTTTTTACACTCCTCTATATCAATGCGGAACGCCGCCCGGTTAACACACGTTTGAGTCGCTGCGCCCCGAACAGAACAGTGCGTCATCGAGTAGGCCTTGGGTTTCGGGCTCTCTTGTTCTCCTGCAGTTTTCTGTTTCATCTCAACTCGTCACGTTAGGATGAATAAAAACTCTCCTTTAAACCAGTGCTATATCTGTTCCATAGGTGTTGACGGGGTACCAGATCCTCACATACCTCTGCAAGTCTCTTTAATCGTCTTTGAGGATAGGAGCTTTGAACCACACTTCTCCTCGAAAGTACCCTCATTGAGAAGTTTTTGGGGTAAGCCAAAACGAACTGGTGCTCTGTCCCATACTGCTGCAAGATGAACCGTGCAAAAAAGGTCAAGTGGCGCTGAGCCTCAACGTTACCTGGTGCGTCTTTTACACATAACTTCTTATCAACTGCGGTCGGCAGTTTCTGGACAGGCAATGGAAATAAGAAAAATGGCCTGGCGAAATGTCTGGCGTAATCCGCGACGAAGCAGCGTGACCATCGCTGCGATGACTTTTTCGCTGCTCATGATGATCCTGTTCACGTCTTTTTACGAAGGCTTCCTGAACAAGATGGAGGCCAATATTATAGAGGTGGAGATTGGTGATATTCAGATTCATGAGCGTAACTATCGAAACAAACCCTCGATCTACAACTCGATCAAAGATTCGGAAACTATTGCTAACACCCTGGAATCACTGAACTACCAGACGTCGGAACGGCTATTGGGTAGCGGGTTGGTAGCATCTGATGAGACCTCGGCAGGCGCTTCGATTTACGGTATTAACATTGCGGCTGATGCAGACGTCAGCCTCGTTTATGAACGCGTTTTGCATGGGCAGTGGCTGGATCCAACAGAACCCCGCGGAGTGGTTATTGGTCGCTTGCTGGCGCGGACGCTCGATGTCGATGTCGGCGACGAAATTATTTTGCTTAGCCAGGCCTATGATGGCAGCATGGCCAACGATTTGTTTTCAGTTCTCGGGATTTTGGGTCCTATCAGCGAACGGACTGATCGCTCCGGCATTTTTATGCCGCAGCAAAGCTACATTGAATTTTTTTCATCCAGGCGCAATGCCCACCGTTTGGTCGTTCGCCGTCCTGCTGATGTTGATCTGCCGAGCGCGTTAGCGGACGTGAAGCGTGCAACTGACCTGTCGATTCTCGAAGTGAAAAGCTGGCGCGAATTGTCCCCCGTTCTGGCGAGCTTGGTGGACTCAGCCCTGCAGATGTTGCAGCTTGGATTCCTGGTGATTTATGTCGCCGTAGTCATACTGCTGCTCAATGCCATGTTGATGGCCGTATTCGAACGAGTGCGCGAGTTTGGCATCCTCAAGGCGATCGGGGTCAGCCCTGTCAGCGTCATGTTATTGATCTTAACGGAAGGTGCCATCCAGACTGCGGTTGCCATTATTCTGGCATTGGTCCTGAGCGCACCCGCTTTGTGGTATCTGGTTGAAGTAGGCATTGATCTTGGTGCGATAGGCGGCGTTTCAGTGATGGGCATGACATTGGACCCGGTCTGGCACGGCGTGATTAGCGCAAAAACCTTTTCCATGCCGCTGACCACCATGCTGATTGTTGTCATCCTGGGTATCCTGTACCCGGCGTTCAAAGCCGCGCGCATCACGCCACTTGAAGCAATCCACCACCAATAGAGAGGCTTATGAACAGACAGAACCTACCAGCCATGGCCTGGCGAAACCTCTGGCGAAATCGACGGCGTACGCTCCTGACTCTATTTTCAATCGTGTTTGGTGTCTTTCTCGCGATCATGTTTACTGCCCTCCAGGATCGAAACTGGTCTGACATGATTGATCTTGCGGCGAAACTGGGTGGTGGTCATGTGACTATTGCGCATACGGAATATCAGGATGCGCCAAGTCTCAAAAAGTCTGTAGTCGGTTCTGCCGAACTTCTGCGGATCGTGAGCACAGTGACCGGTGTTAGACGGGTAGCCGAGCGAATCAGCGGGCACGTCATGCTGAACACCACCTACGACAGCTTTGGTGCCGCGTTTATTGCCTTTGACCCAAAAAACGAAACGGAAAACACGCTATCCCTGTTAAGTCCGGATGCCTTGCTGACGGGGAAAATGTTCGCTGCGGCTGATGAGAAAGGAATCATTCTTGGGCACCGACTCGCCGAAAATCTTGGCGCAGAACTCGGTAACAAGATTGTCTACACCATGACCGATAAGCAAGGCGACATTGTCAGCGGCCTTGCGCGGCTGTCAGGCACCATCAAAACGGGTGCCCCGGGGCTGGATGCAAGCCTTGGTCTTTTGCCTATTGCCACTGTTCGTCGCATCGTCGGTTATGCGGCGGATGAGAACACGCAACTTGCGGTGTTCGTTGACGACCAACGCAACAGCGGCGCAATCGCAGACGAACTAGCGCAGGCGGTCAATGCCACAGGGGTTGCGGTACTACCCTGGTACGAAAACCAGCCCGATCTTGCCGCATTTATTGCCATGAAAGTTGGCGGCACCCGGTTCATTTCGGCTTTTATCGCCCTGTTGGTTGCGGCCGGGATATTCAACACCCTGTTTGTGAGCGTGATGGAGCGACTACGTGAGTTTGGCATCCTTACAGCCATCGGCTTTTCGCCCGGGCGGCTATTTACATTGGTGATGCTGGAGAGTCTATGGCTGGCGTTGGTTGGGCTGGCGGGTGCCGCGGCGTTGACCATCGCGCCATATCGCTATCTTGCTGCGGCGGGTATCGATGTCAGCCAGGTACTGGCAGAGCAAGGCACTATTGATGTAGCAGGCGTCGCCATGTCAACGGTTTTGAAAGTCGGCATCTTCCCGGAAAGCGTAGTGATGATCTGTACTGTCGCTGTCATAGCGACGCTGGTGGCGGGTATTTACCCTGCCTGGCGTGCCAGCACTGTTGAACCGGTTGAAGCAATCAAACTCGTTTGAATCTAAGCACCCTGAGCCTGGAGAAGTAATGTGACCCCGATTGTAGAACTGCAGGACGTAACCCGGATCTATCAGCAAGGTGGAGTAGAAGTGCCTGCACTGCGTGGCTTGACGCTCCAGATTGAATCCGGTGAGTTCATGGCGCTGTCCGGTCCGTCCGGTTCAGGCAAAACCACCACGCTAAACCTGATTGGTGCACTGGATGCACCCACCAGCGGGCGAATTATTCTTGAGGGTAAGGATCTTGGTACGCTGAATCGTCGTGAGTTGAGCCACCTGCGGCGGGACCGAATTGGATTTGTATTCCAGTCCTATAACCTGATTCCCGTTTTGACAGCGTATGAGAACGCGGAACTGGTCGTCTCGGTCCAGGGTATGGCTGCAACCGAACGGCGCGACAAGGTGATGTCGTTATTAAAGGATGTCGGGCTCGCGGGAATGGAGAACCGGCGACCCTCTGAACTTTCCGGTGGTCAGCAACAGCGAGTCGCGATCGCGCGGGCCCTGGCTTCCAACCCGGCGGTCGTCCTTGCTGATGAGCCCACTGCCAATGTCGATTCAGAAACAGCTATTCATCTACTCGATCTGATGCAGGAACTCAATCAGTCCCATAACGCGACGTTTATCTTCTCAACCCACGACGAGCGTGTAATGGATCGCGCAAAACGGGTGATCAGGATGGTCGATGGGCAAGTAGTAGCTGATGAGTTGAAGTAATTGGCGCTGGTACATTGTTCCGTGTCGTTGTTTTCTCTTCCTATACCCACTTTTTTTGCGCGCTATCGCGATCGGCTGCCGTATTGATGTTCTCCGAGATAAAACCTGGGACATCGATTCCCAACTCCTCGGCCAGACGACCAAGCGAGGTCAGTACATAGTCAGGTATGTCAGGTCCCCGCGCAACAGATTGGCGATTTTGTTGATGGGAGCCTTCCCCTGGAAGTCGCCAAATTAACTTTCCCAAGTCAGCAGTTTCAGCCAATTTGATTGTTATACCATCGCTGCATTTCTCCAGGACGCAAAGGATCGCAATCTAAAGTATCGATAAGTTTCAGCCGATACTAAATGACGCCCCAAATTGAATAAGTTATATACAGCCGCATGAACATTAATAAAGAAAGTATCTCCATATCCTTATCCTTGATGCCTCTTCCGTAATCTACAGGATAAGACACTCAAGCCGGCTTCTGGCACAACCACACTCGATTTTAAGCCCCCCAGTAGCTATTTACCCGTCACGGGATGTTGTTGGCCGCTGCGAGGGTTTGTTGTGCGGAGACCGAGTGTC
>DTZW01000323.1:12434-15576 GCA_012961165.1 Gammaproteobacteria bacterium
GTGCAGCCAAATGACCCAGCGATAGGGCACTGCGACCCATGCACCAGCGAAGATGAACACAATGAACCCGACATGCAAAGCAACTACCAACTTGGCTAGTACGAGGTACGCCATTTCAGACCGCTCACTTGTGTGGAAAATTCTTTTCGTAGAGCATGGACTCGAAAAAGCCAAGGCTCGTCGTCGAACCGTAGAGTAACCCTACTTGAGGATAGGAAGTTTAAACCGCATTTATCCCGGATTTCAAAAGTATCTTGATTGGTTTTGTTTGCGAAAAGAAGTCCGTGGGGTAGTTTTTGGGTAGAGGATGGTCAATGTCTGAATAGCCACTGATCTGGAGACGTCCATAGTTCCGGTGCCATAAATATTTTCCTTTGAGTTACGGCCGTTAAGTTATGAGGCTCCCCAGCGATCAATGTAGGTTTTATCAGCAGCAGGGGTGCGCGTCACTGGACCAAATCGACCTATCGGGTATCCGATGGGGATGGTTACGACGACACCAAAATCATGTGGGATACCAAAATACTCATGTAGCTCTTCTTCAAATACCTGGTGCATCGTGGTGAGTGCGGCGCCAAGGCCCAGTGAGCGGCATGCAAGCAATATATTCTGCACACAAGGGTAAACGGCGCCATAGTTAGGTGGTGCAAGACCCACCCGATCTTCTTGTGCGACTTTAAACGGCCAGTCTCGTTCGCCACACACCAGCAATAAATACGGCGCTTCATGAAGATGGTCCATCTGGTGATATAGGGCACCCAATTGGCCGTTCGTTCGATACTCACCTCGTTCTGCCGGATTCGTTTTCAAGCCAAAGCGGGACTCGAATGCCGCGGCGTATCGATCAGCAAACCACTTTTTGCGATCCGCGGCACCCACAAGGACAAACTTCCAGGGCTGTGTGTTTTGTCCTGAAGGCGCCTGTACCCCAGCATTTAAGACCTTCCACATCACGTTCATTGGAACCGGGTCAGGTTTCAATCGACGCATCGCGCGGACGTTACCTACAATATCAAAAAAAGATAAATCCTCTGTAGATTCGGTCACTGCTACTCCTGAATGATCAATAAGGGGATAAGAAGATTCTGACAAGTTAACTCAGCTCAGGTGATAATACTCGCATGAACCAATCAAAAATGTACAAGCGCCATCAGATTTCCATCTGAAATCATCCAATATGTAGTCTGGCTCTACCACCGATTCAATCTCAGTCATCGAGATATAGAAGACTTGATGGCAGAACGCGATATTGTGGTTAGCTACTTCAGGCGGCTATTGCGTAAACACCACGGCGAACCACGTAAGATTGTCACGGACAAATTGCGAAGCTACAACGTAGCTCATAGAGAACTGATCCCTGAATCAATTCACGATACATCCCGGTATGCTAACAATCGGGCGGAGCTTTCGCACGAGCCAACACGAGTGAGGGAGCGGGGCATGCGAAAGTTTAAATCCATGAAGCAGGCACAGCGTTTTCTAGGAACTCACGCCGCAGTTTATAACTTGTTCAATCTGGGTCGGCATTTGGTATCAGCAGAAAACCATCGATATCGCCGTCTGCGTGCTTTTTCGACCTGGGAAAAGCCAGTGGCAATATAGAAACGCCTAATCGGAGTTTATCTCGAATTGGTCAGGCAAACCTATCCCCTCGAATCTGATGTTGGCCCGAAGTACTTAGCGCCTTCTAAATTAAAAAACTTAAAATCTTGACCTGGGTAGGGGCTATCTCTTCCTACAAGATGCGCGAAACGTGGTGAGTTTCGTGCAATAACTTCATCCGAAATCACACCGTTTAGATCTTCCTGTGGGATTGCATACATACGCCGGAAGTATTGCGTCATGCCAACGCGTTCACCGGGCAGTTTTCGTGCGCCGGCGCTATGCCAGAGGTTGCCGTTGAAAACGATGACGGCGCCAATAGGAGCTTCGATAGGTATTGCCATCTCCATTGCGTTGGCCGGTGGGTTGCTGCGTTTTTTATGAGAGCCGGGTACGACCAAGGTTGCGCCAGATTCCAAACTAAAGTCATCGATTACCCACATGGCATTGCTAGCAACCGGGGCATCGGGCAGTGGGTCTGGCATTAAGGGTGAGTCGGTATGCATACCTTGGGGTGGATCACCTTGAACACGTACGTGAGCATGATTGCTGCTGAGTTGGCAGCTTTCTCCCATGAGGTAGGTAATGAGTGCTAGGGGCTTTTCCGCCATCACCGCTTCTTCAAAGATCCTGCCCCGAGCTAATAACCAGGGGACGAGATAGCTGGCGCCGTCTTTACCCGCAAGTGGGATAGTTTTGTTGTTTTGTCTATCTTCTTCACCAAGCTTGAGAATCGTGGCTCGTAGCTCTCCGAAGAAGGAAAGGGGCTTTGCGTCATGAACAATGGTGTATCCGTAGAGATCCAGTTCTAGAACATTCCGGCTTAGATCAAGGCGCACGATCTCGTCGTACATCCTGTCTAGTCTTTCATGGGCTTTTACTGCTTGGCGCGGTCTAACGGTCTCTGGTGTCGGTTTCACTCTGCAGCCTCTAATTGGACGAACTTAACTCACAAAATACTACAGAAGTTCTGTGGTATTAACCTCATTTGTTAACGGTTAGGCGCAAATCTAGGGCAAATCTAGCAGGGTAAATCTAGGACACCCGTGATCTAGAAGTTCAGAACATCTATAACTGTGAGGATAGTAAATTCAAACCGTATTTATCCCGAATTTCAAAAGTATCTTGATTGGGAATTTTTGTGAAAAGAAGTGCCTGAAGATAGGAAGCATAAACAACATTTTCCGAAGAACGGTCATGTATGGTGATTGCTGATGATCATTCAAATTTAAGACACCGCGATGTGGTGATCCTCCAGGTGAATGCCTACACACCCTTAATCCATCTCCTACATCACCAAACAACCGCACCTGAGACTATCTACCTGCCCGGTCGCGCCTGATACCTAGGTTGCTATCAGACTGGGCTGGGCAAAGTGATAGCCTCAAATGTGGTGGGCGCTAAACGTAGGATATGTCTCAGACGCGTTGCAGAGGATGGCTCTATGCTCTGGTTTGCCGTATAATCAAGTCACGCCGATTTGACCAGCTTGCAGGGCGTTTAATAAATTCTGCTAAATAGGATGCAACCTGTTTAGCGA
>DTZW01000324.1 GCA_012961165.1 Gammaproteobacteria bacterium
CCGTGTTGCACCGTCCTGTTGGCCGGGCTCAGGTGGTGTGCTGGGTGGGCGGGGCTGAGCGCCCGGAATTTCTGCGCCAATCTGCCGTGTTGGTTGAAACCTGGGGTCGCGCAGGGGCGAAAACCCAACTGGTGGTTGATTCAGGCAAGCATCATTTCGATGTGATCGACGGACTTAAGGATCCCCAAAGTGATATGACACGCTCCCTGTTAGGGCTTGCTTCCTGATCAAAGTGGCAAGGCCCTCAGTTTAGCGGGCTGGTTAATTGAGGGACATTAACCCGTCGGTTGGGTCACAATCCGTCACAACCGTGTGGGACTGGTGAATATTCCTGACGCCATCTGACCTACACTGCCCCTTGTGATCCATCTGGATCGAATCACGCCCAACTAAACCCAGCGCTTTAGTCGGTAACTTTAGCCGGTAACTTTAGCAGAAACTTTGACGGCAACTATTGGGCGGTTGTGTAACTTACTATAACGATTCAATAACTTATCAATCAGCTCGAGCCCATCTGGGCCCACCATTTTTTATCCATTAGATCAATCACTCGGGGGCTGGCATCTCCTTGCGCCGGCCAGTTGTTGTCAGCACTGGGGCCAAAATGGGGTCGACCTTCAGTTGAAGAGACGGCATTGACGAAGTTCTCCGGTGGAAGATAGGCATAATGCTTGGTCATCTTGATCACGCTCTGGCCCAGAAAGGCTCTGACTTCAGGTAAAGGTCTTCCGTCCATCACCAGCCACGCTGCAAAGGTGTGATACAAATATGAGATGTCGTAGCGACAGCGTCGACACCATCGCCTGTCGTTCTCCCCATACGGTTGCTGTGCCACCCGTCATATCGAACCAGGTGTTCGCCACGGCTTGGCACTTGATAGGCAGTTGTTAATTTGGGATAGCTACTTGCTTTAGCAACGCTTTAGAACCCCATATCTGTTGCCGTGCTGGATATTCTGTGACAGAATCCGCGCTGAGGTTATGCTGGGTTCAAAGAGAATTTGTGGCAGCATAAGGCACCTTTATGGTGCTCTCGTTTTTCTCGCCATAGCAATCGGATGATCACACCATTAATGTTGGTGGCTAAGATAGCCTGCGTTGGGTGGGACTTAAATATTATTTTCTGAGACTATTTCAGAGGAGTTGAACGAATGGTTCTAGTCATTGTCCTGATCCTATTGGTTATTGGCTCGGTGCTGTTTCACTTTATGAGTCCCTGGTATCTGACGCCGATCGCGTCGAACTGGGGCATGATCGATGACACCCTCACTATTACATTCATTGTCTGTGGTTTTGTATTCGTTGTGGTCAACTTGTTCATGGCCTATAGCATCTACAAGTATCGCTATCGCAAGGACCGTCGTGCGGATTACGAGCCTGAAAATCAGAAGCTGGAATGGTGGCTGACAGCATTCACCACAGTTGGAGTCATTGCGATGCTGGCTCCAGGCTTAATTGTTTGGGGTAAGTATGTAGATGTCCCAGAAGATGCAATGCTCGTTGAGGCAATCGGACAGCAATGGCGCTGGACTTACCGCTACCCTGGAGCTGATGGCGTGTTCGGCACTGTGGATACTCGTAACGTCAGTGCCAACAATCCATTTGGCTTAAACCCTGATGATCCCAACGGCCAGGACGATCTGCTGGCCGGTGGTGCCGAGGTGCATCTGCCAATTGGTGGTCCGGTGAAAGTAACGCTTCGATCCAAGGATGTTCTGCACGATTTTTATGTGCCTCAGATCCGCTCTAAAATGGATCTGGTCCCAGGCATGATCACGTATTTTTGGTTTACGCCGACCAAAATCGGCGAATACGATGTACTTTGCGCAGAGCTATGCGGCTCCGGGCATTACAACATGCGTAGCCGCATGGTGATTGAAGAGGAAGCCGACTTTCAGGCTTGGTTGCAGACACAGCCGACCTTTGCGCAGCTGCTGGCTGGAGTCGGAGGCACTTCAGGTGGAACCCCGATCGAGCAGGGTGAGCAACTGGCCAAAGATCAGGGCTGTCTAGCCTGTCACAGTCTGGACGGCGGCACCGGTGTCGGCCCGACCTGGAAGGGTTTAGTGGGCAAGAACGAGACTCTAATCGATGGCAGCAGTGTGCTGGTCGACGAGGCTTATCTGAAGGAGTCGATCGTTAATCCGAATGCTAAGGTGGTCAAAGGCTACGCTCCGATCATGCCGCCAGCACAATTAACAGATGACCAGCTTGAAGCCCTCATGGCTTATCTCAAGTCCGCGTCGGGTTAATCGCGTTTTGAAATTAAGAAAACACCTAACTCAATTTAGACATCACACAGAAAATAAAGTGTAAAGGTATTTATCATGGCACTAACTGACGTCACACATGATGCACAAGATTTCGCTCCACCAGCCGAGGTCGAAGAGGCAGAGTTGTATCACCCCAAGACCTGGCTAGGTAAATACGTTTTCTCCCAGGACGCGAAAATCATTGCGCTGCAGTACTCCATCACCGCCATGGCCGTAGGTTTGCTTGCCCTGGTGCTGTCTGTACTGATGCGGGTCCAACTCGCTTGGCCTGGGGCAGTATCCTTCATCACCCCAGATGCCTATATCCAGTTTGTGACTATGCACGGCATGATCATGGTGGTC
>DTZW01000325.1 GCA_012961165.1 Gammaproteobacteria bacterium
GCCGATGCAGGCTCGCTGGTCGCGATCTCAGTAAAGTGGGGAGTAACCACCTCTGTGGGGAGCAGCGGCCAGACGCCCATGATTATCAGCAATACGGCAGTGGCAACGGCGACTATCCGAATAGGCTTCGCACCAGGGCGGCGAGGGCCAAGGACCTCATCAGCCGCACGACTAACGATTCGTGGTGTTACCTGTTGCTTGTGTTCAGCATAGGTCCCCAGTAGCGCACGATCACAGATAAGGTTAATAACTCGAGGGATACCGGTGCTGATTCGGTAGACTCTTTTCATTGCAGACCGTGTGAAAAGTTCCGGTTGGCCCTGAGCAATAGCCAGACGATGGGTAATATAGGCTTCGGTTTCGTTTGAATCGAGAGCGTTCAGATGAAATCTTGCGATGATTCGCTGGCTGAGCTGCCGCAGGCTTCTGTCTTCCAGCATTTCCAGCAGTTCTGGTTGCCCCAGCAGAATGATCTGCAGTAACTTTCGCTCGTTTGTCTCAAGGTTGGTTAACAGTCTCAGTTGTTCAAGGAGTTCATAAGAAAGGTTCTGGGCTTCATCGATGATGAGCACAGCTTTCCGATGGTTGCTGTGACTAGCCAGGAGATAGGTGTTTAGTCGGTCGACCAACATTTTTAGCGACGTCTTAGCAGGGTACTTGATGCCAAATTCGCTGCAAATTGTGGCCAGAAGGGCACGACCCCTACCTGCGAGGGGGTTCAGTACGAATGCTGTTTCGACATCATTGGGGATCTGTTCAAGCAGGCATCGGCACAATGTCGTCTTTCCAGTACCTACTTCACCCGTCAACAGGACGAAACCACCATCGGATTGAACACCAAAGAGCAGGTGGGCGAGCGCATCACGATGGCGTCTGCTCATAAACAGATATCGCGGATTAGGCGCAATGGAAAAGGGCGCTTCCGTAAGACCAAAGTGTTGCGTATACATATCAGTACTTTATCAGGAGGTCTTTCCTGTCGCTACTGCGCACTTACCTCACTTTGCACCATTTGTCCTGTAACCTCTCTTTGAATCAGTCGTTCAGGGAGCATGCATTGCCTGGAATAGTTAAAGTTTCAATCGCGTTTTGTTTCTTGACCCTTGTGTCCGGATGCGAAACTCTTCAGTTCTATCATCAGGCAGCCAGGGGCCAGGCCGCATTGTTGTGGCGCCGAACGCCTACCGATGAATTACTGCAATCGAAGATTGACCCGGCGCTCCGTGACCGAATCGAAACAGCGGGCCAGATATTGGGCTTTGCGTCAGAGATTGGCCTGCCAGTCAGTGGCGCTTACCTGAGTTATGTGGAGACCGGTGAACCCTATGTTGTCTGGAATGTATTTGCCGCGAAACCCTATGAGCTGGCGCTTAAAAAATCGTGTTTCCCTGTAGCAGGATGCGTGACCTATCGCGGCTATTTCAGGCGAGACGATGCGGACAGGTATGCAAAGCGCCTCGAGAACAAAGGCTATGAAGTCTATGTGGGTGGGGTGGCTGCCTATTCAACACTTGGGTGGTTTAACGACCCGTTGCTCGATACCTTCCTGTTTCGTTCCGATGAACAACTGGCAGCGCTATTGTTCCATGAGCTGGCACACCGGGTTATTTACATTAAAGATGACACTCGATTCAATGAAAGCCTGGCAACAACGATTGAGTTGTATGCACTGGAACAATGGCTGCTGGCTCGCGGTGAATCGCATCGGTTTGATCGATACAGGTTAAGCCTGGCTCGAAGGGATTCGGTCATTGAGCTGATCATGCTGGCCCGTAATCGGCTGGAGGTGTTGTATGACTCTGGAATACCGGTGGCTGAGATGAAGGTGAAGAAGCAGTCCATCTTCCGGGGAATGCGCGATGCTTATTCCCTGTTACGTGAGACCTGGACAGGTGGTGACGAGTTTTACCGCTGGATGCAGGGGCCGATGAGTAATGCAAAACTGGAAACTGTGGCGGACTACAATGAATGGGTCCCGCAGCTAACAGCCAAGCTGGACAAGCTGGGTTATGAACAGTTTAAGCGCGAGCTTTCAAGGCTCGCCAGTTTGTCGCAACCAGCGCGTGACGCAGAACTTGGTGCTTTTACATCAGCAGGTAACACATCACGCTGATCACGATGACGCCTACAAAATTGAGCACCAGCCCTTCACGGGCCATCAGGCGGGTGGTAAACCGGCCAGTAGAAAAGACTATTGTATTGGGCGCGGTGGCGACGGGTAACATAAATGCACAGCTTGCACTCATCGCGGCAGGCACCATCAGGGCTTCGGGTGCTATACCGGCCGCGATAGCGGCAGCCGCAAGGATTGGCATCATCAGTGTTGTGGTAGCCGTGTTGCTTGTCATCTCCGTCAGGAACGTAATACAGAGGCAAATGACTGCCATCATGGCGAGTATTGGCCAGCCGGCGATTCCTGCCAGTGCGTTGCCAAGTGCAGCGCTCATGCCTGAAATAATAAACGCTTTCGCAATGGCGATACCGCCACCAAACAGAATTAACATTCCCCATGGAATGCGACCTGCCGTCTCCCAGTCCAGTAGTCGAGAGCCTTTGCCGTTAGGTATCAGGAACATTGCTACTACCGCCAGTAAGGCAACGCTCGCGTCGTTTGCGCCGGGAACATCGAGCCAGGTTTTCCAGCCACCGAAAGGTTGACTCCTGGTTATCCATGCAAGCGCAGTGAAGGCGAATACGATAAATACCCGTCGTTCTTCCGTTTGCCAGGCCCCGACCCTTGGCATATCAACATGCCCCTGATGGTTTAGCCGCCTGGTTAACCACAACGCGATAATGGGCACAAAGATCAGCACGACGGGAACACCCCAGCTCATCCAGGTTAAAAAGCCGATTTCGATGCCGGTGTTCTCCCAATAGATTTCCCGAAAGACCAGGTTGGGCGGCGTGCCTATGGGTGTGCCTATTCCGCCAACACTGGCTGCGTAGGCAATACCAAGTAGCAGGGGAATGGCAAGATTGTCATCGTCAGACCTTTCGATCACAGCGAGTGCGACCGGTAATAACATCAGGGTAGTCGCGGTGTTCGATATCCACATGCTCATGACTGCTGCGGCAGCCATAAAGCCAAACACGAGCCTGCGACTGCTGGTGCCGCCGAACAGGTTAACCATGCCGAGAGCAACCCGCCGGTGCGCGCCACTTTTTTCCATGGCCGTGGATAGAATGAAACCACCCATTAGGAGTAGTACCAGTGGCGAGCCATAGGATTCGCCAACCTGCGCAGGTGTCAGTACACCAATGATTGGCAGAGTAGCGAGCGGGATAAGGGAGGTTGCGGGTATGGGTATGGGCTCGAAGATCCACCAGACTGCGCAAATAACCGTAATTGTGGCAGTCCAGCACGCAGTTCCCTGCCAGCCGAAACTCTGAAGTGTAAAAAAGGCGACCGCCGCAAGGAGCGGACCGAGTGTTAGGCCGATAAAATTTTTAGATAAGGTCATGGAATGCCTTTGACCAAAAAGCAGGGATTATACACACTAGGTGAATTGTCCTTTAGTAGAACTGACCCCAGAGCAAAATATGACCGAAACTCTTTACTGGTACGACCTGGAAACCACTGGAATTGATTCGATCCTGGATCGGCCCTTGCAGTTTGCAGGGGTCAGGACCGATCTGGATCTAAATGAAATCAAACCGCCGCAGAACTTCCTGGGCAGGCCTGGTACCGATGTTCTGCCGCAACCGGAAGCGTTGCTGGTCACCGGTATCAGTCTGGTCGAGATCCAGGAAAAAGGCATATCCGAGCGTGCGTTTACAGAAAAGGTGCTTGAACAATTCAACCAGCCCCAGAGCTGCGTCCTTGGTTTTAATAGCCTCAGGTTTGATGACGAGTTTACGCGACAGATGTTGTATCGAAACTTTCACGATCCGTATGCCCGTGAATGGCGAAACGGCAATTCACGCTGGGATGTGATTGATCTCTTTCGCGCGGCCTATGCGCTGCGGCCTGAGGGTTTTAACTGGCCGAAAAAGGATAATGGGTCGCCGAGTTTCAAGCTTGAAGACATGGCCCATGCCAATGGGCTGGCGCATATTGATGCCCATGACGCACTGGCAGATGTCAGGGCGACCATTGAGATCACAAAGCGCCTTCGGGCAGCACAACCCAAACTTTACGATTTCATGTTCCGGCTCAGGGGCAAACAGGCCGTGTTGCAGCAGTTGTATCCGCTGGGTAAGAACCCGATTGTGCACGTTTCTTCCATGTATCCGGCATCCAGGGGTTGTACGGCCCTGGTGATGCCGATCTGCCAGCACCCAAGCAACAACAATGGGATTATCTGCTTCGATCTGTCGCAGGCACCGGAAGCCCTGATATCCGCCTCTGCAGCTGAACTGGCGCGACGCGTCTTTACGCCCAATGACCAGCTTGAAGAAAACGAGCAACGGATTGCATTAAAAACGATTCATATTAATCGATGTCCTTTTGTTGCTCCCCTTGCAACCTTGAACGATGAGTGCGCTGGGCGGCTTGGGATCGATCGGAGCCAGAGCGAATCGAGGGCAATCCAGTTGATGGGGGTTGCAGGTCTGGTCGAAAAGATCCAGGAAGTATACGGCAGGAACCATTATGCGGATTCGGAAGACCCTGATTTTCAGCTCTACCAGGGCGGCTTCTTCTCGGATGCGGATCGCAACACCATGTCTGAGTTACTCGCAGCTCCCCCGGAGCAACTCGGAAGCTTTGAGGGTCGGTTTCAGGATGATCGCCTGGATGAAATGTTGTTCAGGTTTAGGGGAAGGAACCATCCAGAGTTGCTAAATGAAGCCGAATTAATTCAGTGGCGAGCATTTTGTGCCGAAAAATGGTCAGGCGGCCAAGCCATTGATGAGCTTGAGCTGAGGGTCAACAAATTGGAACAAGGCCTGGAGGATGCAGCGAAAACGGTTCTGGCGGAATTGAGAGACTATCTTGATGAGCGACGAAGCGAGTTAGTCGACAATTAATCGGCATCGTAACGGATGTTACCTGTGACTTATCGTCGCCGATCAAAGAAAAGCGGCTGATTGAGTTAGAAATATTTCTGCGTGCTTCAGCCGGCTCAATCCCGGCCTGATCGATGTTTCTGTGCCGAGCCGAATTTGGCTACCGTTCGATTGGGTCTTAGAATGAAATTGGGTCTTAGAATGAAATTGGGTCTAGAATGAAAAAGCCTCGCAAATCCGGATGAACTGATGCCCACCCTTCGATAATTGTTTGCCCCTTCGGTAATAGATGCCAAATGTCAGAGGGATCGTTGAAAAAGAAAGGTGATCAATGATGCCGAGTTCGGGCTGCTCCGCCAGGATTTTGTCATCCAGGTAAGTCATGCCAAGGCCCTGATTGACCAGCGCAAGCCTTAAATCAAGGTCGTTAACTTCCCAAATGGTGCCGAAGCTGTCGCGAAGCTTGTCCAGTGTAGGGCGCAGATCCGGGTCATCCAGTTGCGAGACGATTAACGGGTTGTCGTGCAGGACATCCTCAGCAGATGCGCCGGGTTTGATTTTGTCTTTACGAACAACCAGGAGTCTTGTTTCTTCAAACAGCGGAATCGTCCTGAATCGGTCGGGCATGGTTTGCTGGAAAGGCCCCAGACCCAGCTCCCACAATTCGGAACTAACGGCGGTGATGATCTGGCGGCTTGGGAGTACCGAAATCTTTATTCGGGTTAGAGGATGTGCGGTACAAAACTTGTCTACCAATGACGCACCGAACAGGTGATTGACGGTGCTGTTCATCGCGAGGTGCAAAGTTGAGAGCACACCATTTTTGATATTACTCAGATCAGAGAGAACTGTATCTTCTTCAGAAAGAACCGTTTGTGCGTAGTGTAAGAGACGTATGCCTGCTTCGGTCAGCTGGAGAGGTTTACGCTGAAACAGAAGCGTGTCCAGCTTGTGCTCAAGGTTTGCAACAGTCTGGCTGACCGCGGATTGGGTAACGAATAGTTTTTCCGCAGCACGGTTGAAGCCGTTCTCTTCGTAGACCGTTTTAAATACGCGGATCTCGTGAGTTTCCAGGTGAACCGGCATGCTGCCACCACTAATAATATGAGCCCTTAGTTTACCGTGCGGGATGCCGCATGCAATTTATTAGTATGGCTGATTGGTTGATTAGCATATGCGATATCTGCGCATCTTATCTGAGTATTAGTCGGTTTAAGTATCCAGGCTTGCTGTTACGCCGTAATAATCTCTGACAGTTTTATTAAGTGGAGAAGAGGGTGAGTCCTGTTCCAGGACTGGAAGGTGTTGTTGGAGAAAGTCGCCTGGGGTTTAACGCAGGGCGCCCAGCGGCCCCGGGTCTTTATAGAATCCGCTGAGTACTCGATACAGGTTGAAGGCGTCTCGGGTTCCGGCCAGCTCCCGTATTGAGTGCATGGCAAATGTAGGCACGCCGACATCCAGAGTACGAACACCGAGCTCCTTGGCGGTAATCGGCCCGATGGTACTGCCACATACCATGTCCGCTCGATTAACGAACTCCTGGCATTCAATTTTCAGTCCCTGGCAAAGTGCCTTGAAGTAACCTGCAGTTTCGCTATTGGTTGCGTAACGCTGATTTGCATTGAACTTTATCGCAGGTCCCTTATTCAGGATTGGGCCGTGGTTAGTCTCGTGTTTTGTTGGGTAGTTTGGATGCACGCCGTGAGCGTTGTCAGTGGATATTAATAACGAATTTGCAAGGGTGCGAATTTTTGAGATCTCGTCTGACGTGATTCTTGCCAACACATCTTTCAGGAATGTGCCGCCAGCCCCCGAGGTTGATGCGCTGCCGACTTCTTCGTGATCATTGCAAACCAGCAGGCTGCTGACTGAATCGTCTGCTGCCAGCAGGCTTGTAAGGCCGGTGAAACAACTCAAGAGGTTGTCCAGTCGTGCGCTGGCGAGGAAGTCTCCCTTGACCCCGATGACCTGCGCAGGATTGGTGTCGTAAAAGTACAGGTCAGTGGCAAGGATCTCTCCTCCCTGGGTGGCATCATCAAGCACACTCGCCAGTGAAAAGGTCTCGCTCTCGTTCAGTAGTATGGGTGGCAGGTCTGTTTCCGGATTGATGGTCCGGTCTTTGTTGGCCTCTCGATCCAGGTGAATGGCCAGGCTCGGAATCACGGCGATGGCTTTTTCCAGGTTAACCAGTGTGCTCGTCACCTGGTCCTTGCTGTTTTTGAACGTGACTCTGCCCGCCAGGCTCAGGTCGCGGTCAAACCAGGGGTTCAACAACACGCCACCGTAAACTTCCACACCCAGCTGCTGATAACCCTGACTTTTTCGTTCAGGTTGGGGTTTTACTTTCAGGCAGGGGCTGTCTGTATGTGCACCCACCATCCTGATGCCTGTTTCTTCCAATGAGCGGTGGCCAATGACAAAAGCCACGATAGAAGAGTCGTTGCGATTGACAAAGTACTTGCCAGCAGGCGTGTGCCACTTATTCGACTCTTGCAGTTCGTTGAAGCCGTTTTTGGTAAGAATTGCGGCAATATTCTGTGTGGCATGAAAGGGCGTTGGTGAGGAGTTCAGGAAGTCTATGAGTTGCTGGTTGAAATCTGCGTTGTTCATGTCGTGTTATATTGCCTGGAAGCCCCGTATTCTAGCAGGGATTGAAGAGACTCACCCATTTCGTTGCACCTGCTCGGAGAGCTAATGTACAATCTGTCTTGCGCCGATTTGATGTCAGCTTGCGGGCGCTTTAGAAATGCCGCTAAAGAGGGATAACCTGCTGTAGCGGCGTGCTCGGTGGGTTTTTTTGTTCGGGAGCTTGAGAAAATGGGATTCACTTCAAAAATTGTTCATTCGGATCGACGCGATCCGATTGAGCATGGATCTATCCATAA
The DNA here is from genome assembly GCA_012961165.1 of Gammaproteobacteria bacterium. GTDB lineage: Bacteria > Pseudomonadota > Gammaproteobacteria > Pseudomonadales > Azotimanducaceae > UBA9659. The sequence continues at coordinate 7,833 of DTZW01000325.1, forward strand.
GCCTATACACACGGCGGTGACCTATGCCTATGATGACGCGCGTGATCTTGCGGCGGTTTTTCAGGGTAAAAAGGGTGGCTACACCTACGGGCGTCAGGTTAATCCAACCGTGACGGCGCTGCAGGACAAAATCACCCTGATGGAAGAAGGTATTGCCACCGCAGCTTTCGGTACTGGAATGGCAGCAATCGGCACAGCGATATTTGCATTGCTTCGTCGTGGTGATCATTTTATTTCTTCTTCTTATTTGTTCGGCAATACCAATAGTCTTTTCAACACGTTTGCAACACAGGGTATTGAAGTGACGTTTGTCGACGCAACGTCTTCTGATGCTGTTGCGGCAGCAATACAGCCGAATACCAAACTAGTCTTTGTAGAAACGATAGCCAATCCACGAACCCAGGTTTCCGATCTTGTTGGAATCGGTGATCTGTGCCGCGAACATAACCTGATTTACTTTGTGGACAACACGATGACCACGCCGTATCTTTTTCGCCCCAAAGATGTAGGCGCAAGCCTTGTTATTAATTCGCTGACAAAGTACATCGGCGGGCATGCGAATGCCCTGGGTGGTGCAGTAACAGAAACCGGGTTGTTCGACTGGTCGACCTTTACCAATTTGTATGACAACTATAAGAAAGGCGATGTGAGTGGGTGGGCGATTCAGCAGATTAAAAAGAAAGGCCTGAGAGACCTGGGTGCTTCACTTGGTCCTGAAGCTGCTCATCATATTTCAGTAGGCTCCGATACCCTGGCGCTCCGCATGGATCGAATTTGTGAAAATGCGGCGCGGTTAGCCGAGTACCTGGATGGCCATGAGAAGGTCAGGGAAGTTTACTACCCCGGTCTGTCTGGTCATCCAGAACATGATCGCTCTGCCTCTTTATTCAGCCATCATGGCGGGATATTTAGCATCGAGCTGGTTGACGATGTGGACTGTTTTGATTTTATTAACAAACTGGATCTTGTGATTTGTAGTAGCAACCTGGGTGACACCAGATCGCTCGCGATACCTGTCGCTCATTCGATCTACTTTGAAATGGGCGCTGAACGAAGGGCCTCTATGGGAATTGATGATTCCCTTGTTCGGTTCTCTGTCGGAATCGAGGAACTTGACGACCTGCTCGCAGATTTTGAGCAAGCACTTGCGTAACTTTTTGCTTGAACAAGCAGCATAGAACGGAGCAATCATGACAGAAGCAGTTATGAACACTGATTTGCCATTGGCTAATAAACGAACAGGAAAAGTCCGTGACCTGTATGACATGCCACTGGCTGATGGTGGAGACGGAATTCTTATTGTGGCGACTGACCGGGTTAGTGTCTTCGACGTGGTTCTGGGCAATGGAATACCTGGCAAGGGTGTATTGCTAACCCAGATCTCGAAGTTCTGGTTTGACTTTTTCAGCAACGATTATGCGCATCATCTGGTGTCGACGGACCCGTCAGACATCGACGGCCTGACAGATGAACAGCGTCAGTTGCTAGAGGGCCGAATCATGATCTGCCGTAAAAGTGAAGTCGTCCCTATTGAATGCATCGTTCGGGGATACCTGACCGGCAGTGGTTACAAGGACTATCTGAAGACAGGCGAAGTTTGTGGCATTCCACTGCCGGAGGGTATGACTAATAGTGACAGGATTGAAGCGCCGATCTTTACGCCTTCCACAAAGGCGGAAGAGGGCCATGATGAAAACATCAGTTTTGAGACGGCTGCGGAAACCGTTGGCCAGGATGTTATGGAGAAAATCCGGGATACATCCATGGGTATTTACAAGAAAGGTCGCGAATATGCGCTGGGGCGTGGGATCATTATTGCAGACACCAAGTTCGAGTTTGGCTGGAATAAGAACCGGGACATCGTTCTAATCGATGAGGTGCTGACCCCCGACAGCAGCCGTTTTTGGCCAGCGGATGATTGGGGGCCTGGCCGGGAACAAAACAGCTTTGATAAACAGTATGTCCGTAACTACACGGAAACTCTCGTCACCGCGGGAGAGTGGGACAAAGAGTACCCGGGACCAGTGCTGCCCGATGAAGTCATCGAAAATACGCTGGCGCGCTATGATGAGGCATTACATCGCCTCACGGATTAACCCGGCTGCACAGTTCTATTTAAACTTTGATGAGATTGTGATCATCATCTGGTTGAAGCGTTCGAGTACAGTGTGTTCTTTCAGGTCCTGGAATTCACCGGCATCGAAAAAGGTGCCGTAACAGACGGGGCAGGCTTCGAACTTGATGTGGTACTGGTCCTTGTCGACCATGGCTAACATGGTTTGTGCGCAGCGGGGGCATTCAATATCCCTCATTGCTGCATATTTTGGGTCAACCTGTTCCGGGCCAAGGTCGATTTCTTCCGATCCCTCTATTTTTAGCAGGTCTTCTTTTTCCAGCATATCGAACCACAACCCCTTGCAGGTTGTGCATCTGTCTATCGCAATACCAGCAAAGACAATCTGTTCGAATTCGCTATGGCACTTTGGGCAAAGCATATTAAATTTCCTAGACTGATCAGTCAGCGTAACAAACGCCAGTACCGCCCAGGCCACAGTATCCATTAGGGACCTTGGCGAGATACTGTTGGTGGTAGTGCTCAGCATAGTAAAACTGAGGGGCAGGGGAAACTTCCGTCGTAATGGCAGGAAATCCTTGTTCTTCGAGTCTGTTTTGGAACACGTCCTGGCTTCGCAGTGCATCTTCAAGTTGCTCATCCGAGAACGTGTAAATTCCAGAGCGATATTGCGTGCCGACGTCATTTCCCTGCCGCATACCCTGTGTCGGATTGTGGCTCTCCCAGAAAGTTTGTAACAGGGAGGCATAACTCACGACCAAAGGGTCAAATACCACCAGTACGACTTCGTTGTGGCCGGTCATGCCAGAGCAGACTTCCTCATAGCTGGGATTAGGTGTGCTCCCGCCCGAATAACCAGCGGCCGTCACATAAACGCCTTGCTGTTCCCAGAAGCAACGCTCTGCTCCCCAAAAACAACCGAGACCAAACATTGCGGTCTGCATAACCTCTGGGAATGGTCCTTTCATCGGGTTGCCATTCACAAAATGCTGTTCGGGTACGGGTAGCTCATCTGTTCGACCGGGCAGCGCCGAATCAGCGGATGGGATTTCCAGTTTCTTGGTGAACAGTCCCATGATGGGTTCTCCAAATTTTTTAGTTGCAGCATTATAACGTCATTCTGGTGAACTGTAGTGGCTGAAATTCATCGTTTGATAGGTGATTTACGTCAAGTTGTCCCTGTTCGACAAACTGGTAAACTTGATGCTTTTAATCCAGGAAGAAGCTATGGGCGATTTCAGCAGTGTGACCCGCGAAGGTGGACTCACGATCATTACCATCGAGCGACCTGAAGTTATGAATTCTCTGCATCCCCCCGGGAATGCAGAGCTTGCTGGAATATTTGATGATTTTGTGTCTGACCCTGACCAATGGGTTGCGATTATCACCGGCGCGGGGGACCGGGCTTTTTGTGCCGGAAATGATCTGAAGTATCAGGCGTCAGGTGGTGACATGAGTGGTCAGCCATCGTCGGGGTTTGCAGGTTTGACCTCAAGATTCGATAACCCCAAGCCTGTTATTGCCGCTGTGAATGGCGTGGCAATGGGGGGAGGTTTCGAAATCGCCCTCGCATGCGACCTGATCATCGCCTCAGACAATGCCATCTTTGCGTTACCTGAACCTCGTGTAGGTCTGGCGGCGTTGGCGGGTGGTATTCATCGCCTTCCAAGAGAGATTGGCATGAAACAGGCAATGGGAATGCTGTTAACCGGTCGGCGGGTTAGCGCAGAAGAAGGAAAACAGCTGGGTTTTGTCAACGATGTTGTGCCAGCAGGCGAGGCTCTTGAAGGCGCGAAGAAGTGGGCCGGGCTGATTCTTGAATGCGCACCGCTGTCGGTGCGTGGTAGTAAACAGGCTGCCATGGCTGGTATGAATGCGGACTCTTTAGAAGCGGCTATCAAGGGCAAGTATGAGCAGATTCAGGCGATGTACAAAGGTGCTGATTTCGTAGAAGGCCCCCTCGCATTTTCCGAAAAGCGCGCCCCGAACTGGAAGGGGCAATAGCATTAAATTTTAATGCGGATTAAGCCCGGGCGGTAGCTGATCCCGGGGCGCCAGCAACGAAAAAAAACATCTAACCGCGGTGCGCGCCTTCCTTAAACATGTACCTTTGAATGATCGGGTAATCAGCCTCATCCGGAAAGTTGAACACCTTAGGCGCGGTAACGGTTTCTGGATCGTCGAGCTCATTGTGTCTGCTATTTTCTTGATTTAGGGCAGGGTATCATGGCCGCTTTGCTCAATATTGGCGAGACTCAGGGAGACTCCGAATGACAAACGGTTTGCAAATTGGGGTGTTAACAGTATCTGATACTCGTACGCTGGAAAACGATACTTCTGGCCAGTATCTGTGTGATTCGCTGCTGGAAGAAGGCCACCTTCTGGCGCAAAGACTGATCGTTATTGATGACATGTACCAGCTTAGGGCTGCCGTTTCCAACTGGATCGCTGACAGTGCTATTGAAGTGGTATTGGTTACGGGCGGAACAGGCTTCACCAGCCGTGACTCGACCCCTGAAGCCCTCACGCCATTGTTCGATGTAGACATCACCGGCTTCGGAGAGCTTTTCAGGCAACTTTCCTATGAGGAGATCGGTACATCAACCATCCAGTCCAGGGCTTTTGCGGGGATCGCAAACAATACGGTCGTATTCTGTATGCCCGGGTCTACCGGCGCGTGTAAAACTGCCTGGAACCGGGTTCTCAAAGACCAGCTCAACATAGAGCATCGGCCGTGTAATTTCGCCGAGTTGATCCGAAAGGGGAGTCATTGATTGTGTCACTAAGGCCTGTTGATGAAGTGGTGGATCAGTTACTGGGTCTGGTCAAACCGACAGGAAAAAGTGAGCTTAGAACCATTGATAAAGCGGTAAATTGTTGTGCCGCAAAAGATATTCAGTCACCGATTAATGTTCCTCCCGCTGATAATAGCGCAATGGATGGTTACGCGATCGCCTATGCAGATGCCAACCTGGAAACCAGCTACCGCGTGTCAGCTCGGATTCCTGCGGGATATGTGGGGTCAAGGTTAGCGTCTGGCACCGTCGCCAGAATATTTACCGGCGCGGAAATTCCGGTCGGTGCAGATACCGTTGTGATGCAGGAAAACACAGAACTGGCTGGCGACGAAGTGAAGCTTCTGTCGCTTCCCGATCAGTTCGAGAATGTAAGGTCGAAAGGGCAGGATATAGAGGCTGGTTCTTTGATCATCCGCAAAGGAGATCTATTGTCGGCGAGAACATTGAGCCTGGTCGCATCTGTTGGCGTCGCACAGGTCGAGGTGGCAACGCCGCTTCGAATAGCAATCATGTCTACCGGCGACGAGCTGGTTGAGCCAGGTAACCCTGTTGCGCCAGGCCAGATTTACAATTCAAACCGGTACGCGCTATCAGCCATGTTGCGTAATATGGGAATGAAGGTGATTGATCTGGGGATCGTTGCTGATACACCAGAGGCAACCGAGCAGGCACTGTTGGACGCCGCGTCGATGGCAGACTGTATTCTGACAAGCGGGGGCGTGTCTGTCGGGGAAGAGGATCATGTAAAGGCCGCCGTTGAAAAACTAGGCAAGCTTGAGTTATGGAAACTCTCCATAAAGCCAGGCAAGCCACTCGCTTATGGTGAAGTCCAGGGGGTGCCATTCTTTGGTTTGCCGGGGAATCCGGTATCAACGTTTGTGACGTTTCATATCGTCGCCAGGCAATATCTGCTTGCGATGCAGGGGCGTCGTGATTACAAGCCTTTCTGTGTCACTGGGGTATCTGACTTTTCATTCAAGGGCGGAGGCCGGCGTGAGTATTTGCGCGTCCAGATCCAGAATATTGAAGGCCAGACCAGGCTCTCGAAGTTTCCCAATCAGGGTTCCGGCATTATGACTTCTGTCGTATGGGCAGATGCGCTTGCAATGGTCGAGGCAGGCCAGGTTGTTCAGCCCGGAGACAGGCTGACGATTTATCCTCTGGCCCTATGTTAGACTTGCATTTTTACTGTGAAGGCGAGTAATGGGCTTGATAATACTCAGCACCATTCTGTCCATTGTTCTGGGCAGTTGTGCCTGGCTGGTTCTTGGCGACAGATTCCCGGTTGGGGATGAGGCCAAATGGCCGGTGGCCAACAACATATGTGTTTATGCCGCTATATTGCTCCTGCCTGTTTACCTGACTATCTTTGTCTTCTTTTCGTTTAGCTAATGATGAAGCCATCGATCGATATTGACACGGTCAAGGGTTTTCTTGATCCGAAAGAAGGATACGCCCTGTACTCTTATGCCCTGGAAGCCGGTGCACTTGGGCCAGTGCTGGAAGTGGGCAGCTACTGCGGTAAATCAACGGTGTATCTTGGTGAAGCCTGCCGGGAGAAAGGTGTTTCGCTTTACGCCATTGATCATCATCGAGGCTCAGAAGAACATCAGCCTGGTGAGGAATACCACGATCAGGATCTGTTCGATGGTAAGGCAGGGTTGATGGATACCTTCCGGGAATTCAGGCAGACCATGCGGAATGCAGTGCTTGAAGATGTAGTAGTACCGATCGTCGCCTCGTCCCTGGTTGCGTCACGCAATTGGCATACCCCTCTGGGCATGGTGTTTATCGACGGTGGTCATTCCCTGGAAGCGGCGCAGGCCGATTATCGTAGCTGGGCTTCGCATGTGGTGACGGACGGCATCCTTGCTATCCATGATATTTTTCCGGACCCGGCAGAAGGTGGCCAGGCGCCATATGAAATACTTAAGCTGGCTGTCGTGTCGGGTTTGTTTGAAGAGGTCGAGAGGATAGAAACCTTGGGTTTACTGCGCCGCCTTTAACCGCGTGTTGCAAGCGGTCAATGAGTTTACTCCCCTGAGTGCATGCTTTATTCGCGATTGGAATTAGCCATGGATGCGTGGCGCGAAGAAGTCACTACGGATTCGTTTCTAAACAGGTGGGCTGCACCGGTTTTATTCGACAGCGCGTCGGCTGCCAGCAGCACAGCGCCGGCTGTCCAGGTTGGTTTTTCCAGAGGCCACAGAGCATCGTCCCGGTGAACGTATCCGGTCCAGTAGGAACCATCTTCGTCGCGAAATTGATGTAGCCAGCTGAACAGTTGAACCGCCGGTTGGTATTGTCCTGCAGTCAGTAGTGACATCACCAGTTCACAGGACTCTGCCACAGTTACCCAGGGCTCGTCGTTGACACAGACACAACCCAGGTCTTTTACCACAAACTCATTCCATCGAGACTTCAGGTGATTCTGAGCAGTTTTGCCTTTAATGACGCCGGTGAGCACAGGATAGAACCAGTCCATAGCAAATCGGCTTTTTGAATCCCAGGTCCGGTCAAAATATTCGGGGTGCTGTGAAATTGCGTTGCCGAGCCTGGATCTGGCGGTTGCCCAGTGTGGCACTTCTTCTTCAAGCCTGGTTGCTATATTGAGCGCGCATTCCAGTGACTTGTAGATGCTGCTGCACCCGGTAACCAGGGAGTCTTGCTGAATGCCGAGTGTCGTGTCTTCACACCAATAGACCTGGCCCTGGGGTCCCTGAAGCCGGAGGACAAATT
>DTZW01000326.1:0-4065 GCA_012961165.1 Gammaproteobacteria bacterium
GCATCCAGTTGCCTAAGCGATATTTCCTGGAGCAGATTCGAGGAAGTGTAATAAGCAAATGTGCCGAGGAGCATCATGGAAAGCAGAGACACAAAAACCAGTGCCAGAGAAAGGCGTGTACGGATATCCACTAATGCTACCTATTAAAAGTCGTGCCAATCATTACACGATGTGAGTGGGGATTGAAGCCTGCATATCAACTCACCTGCACGACGTCAATCAAGCTAGTATTGATTGACTTTCGGCCAATAATCCGTAACAACCTAACCGCGATAACTGATACAACTGCGCTGCCGCTCAACCAGATCAGGGAAGATACGAGATGCTCGGCTATTGTACCTAACTGGTAAAGGCAACTCGAGGTCACGTAGGCCAGCCCTGTAGTCCACCCAAAAGTCAGTAACATCCACCTTACACCTGACTCTTTGGCAATCGCGCCCAACACAGCCACACAGGGCGCGTACAACAAAACAAAAACAAGATAGCAGAAAGCGGCGAATTGAGTGCCAAACTGAGCCGCCATATTGGTCAGGGTAGTGCTGGCAACACCCTGGGCATCTGCCGCAGACTCCAGGGAACTGCTGTCTTCGATGCCGATTCCCAGAGGATCTCCAAGATTTGACAGCAAATCAGCACCATTAATCTTGATAGTGAGCAGCGCTTCTTTACCTGCATCCAACAGGTCCGGTCTCGCTCCCCCATTCTCATTCGCCGAGCTGTCGTCGCTATAGAGCGCATCCAGTGTGCCAACGACAGCTTCTTTCGCAAACAGTCCGGTAAACAACCCTACTGTCGCAGGCCAATTATCTTCCTTAAGCCCGATGGGTTTAAACAGCGGTGTCATGCCCTTACCTAGCGTTGCCAGCACTGACTGCTCGCTATCTTCATTCCCAAAAGAGCCATCGCTACCCACTGAATTCAGAAAGCTAAGACCGATGACGACAAGGACGATAGTCCGGCCAGCCCTGAACACAAAGCCCTTCAATCGAAACCACGACGTTAACAGGATGTTACGGAGCACAGGCACGTGATAGGTCGGCATTTCCTGAAAGGAAGGCGTCATCTCTTCATCAAAAATCTGTTTGCGGAACAGCCAGCCGGTCAGTACTGCCATGGCGATACCCAGCAGGTATAAACCGAAGACAACATTCTGCCCATTAGTAGGAAATAGGGCTGCCGCGAACAGTGCATATACGGTCAGTCTTGCGCCGCAGGACATAAATGGCGCCATCGAAATCGTGAGCAGGCGATCGCTCTCTCTGCCGAGCGACCGTGCTGCCATGACCGAAGGCACATTACAGCCAAATCCTACGATCAGGGGCACAAACGCGGTACCTGGCAGGCCGATTCTTGCCATAAGCCGATCAACAACAAAGGCAGCGCGTGACATGTAGCCTGAAGACTCCAGCAATGAAAGGCAGAGAAACAATGCACCGATTACCGGTATGAAAGTTGCCACCAATTGGATGCCACCCCCCAGGCCATCGGCAAGCAACACGATTACCCACGCCGGTGCGTTGACGGATTCCAGAAACCACCGGGGCGTGTCGACCATCAGGGCGCCAAACAGCACATCGAAAGAATCAATAAATACGGCACCAACATTAACCGCTACCGTAAACATCAAGTACATCATCGCCAAGAAAATCGGTATACCCAGCCACCGGTTGAGCACCCACTTATCAAGCCTTTCGGTCACGGTGTGTTCGACGGGCACCATCTGCACGGCGCCGCTGACGATGGTTTCTGCACGCTGGTAACGCTTGATGATTTTGTCACCAACAAATTCACCATTGGTGAGCACTTCGATTTCCCTGTCCGATGCGTCGGCGGTAAGCAATTGAACCAACAGATCATCGAGCCCCTGCTGCTTCGACGCGATGATCGGGGCAACAGGCACGCCAAGATGATCAGCGAGCGACTCAGTATCAACGGTGATGCCTTCCCGTTCGGCAACATCAAGCATGTTAACCGCGACAACCACCGGAAGACCCAACTCAAGCAATTGTTGTGTCAGGATGAGGTTTCTCTGGAGGTTACCGGCATCAATAATATTCAGGATGACGTCAAAATCACCCGCAGTCAGATAGTCCCGTGCGATCTTTTCATCCAGCCCAAGATAATCCTGCTCGAGTGAATAGATTCCTGGAAGGTCAACTATTACGCAATCACGGTTCTCACCGGTAAAGGTGCCGATCTTCTTCTCAACCGTGACACCGGGCCAGTTACCGACTTTCTGGTGTGAACCGGTCAGCGCATTGAACAGCGTTGTCTTGCCGCAATTGGGATTCCCTATGAGTGCAATCCTGAAAGCGCTCACGAATCCAACTCAACCATGACAAGACTGGCTTCGCGTTTACGAATGCTCAGTAGTGTGTGACCAACCTTTACCTGCAGGGGGTCTCCGAAGGGGGCAATATGCAGCACATCAACCCATACACCAGGGTATAACCCGAGCGCATACAGGCGGCTCTGGAAATCACTGTGATCGATGGCAGCGCCGATAATTCGGCAGCGGCCCGTTGGCGCCACATCTGCAAGGGTCATAAAAAGGCCGAGCGAAATAAAGATGAGAATTATTATCATTTAGATGGGGAAAGTAAAGTAAAGCACTGGTTTATCTATGCAATAAACAGGCAATCGATAGATGCCGGTTCGAGTAAGCGTACAAATGCCAGCGAGCTCCCACCTTCAATCCTGAATCGTAGCTAAGTCTTTCAAGCGGCTGTGGTCAAAGTTCCGAAACAATATGACCACCGTCAACGACTACTGTTGATCCCGTCATATAGCGTGATCCATCTGACGCCAACAGCAGCAAGGGACCGTCAAGGTCTTCAAACTCTCCGTAGCGGCGCATCGGGATGCCTTTTACAAAAGTATCGGATCTTTCGCTTTCAAGCAGTATCCGACTCACATCCGTGAGGATGTATCCCGGCGCAAGAGAGTTCACGCGAATACCATAGCGCGCACCCTCCAGAGCCATAATTTCAGTCGCTTTAACCAATGCCGCCTTCGATACCGCATAGGGAAACTGGCCTTTGATGGTTCTATAAGCAGTGATCGAGGCGATATTAATAATATTCCCCTCACTTTGTTTGTTTTTTACCACGGACTCTGTATACATCTTTGACAATCGCCAGACTGATTTCAGGTTGGTGTCCAGCACGAAGTCCCAGTCATCCTCATCGATCATCGCATAGGTTTTCGCCCCGGCTTCAACACCCGCGTTATTGATCAGTACATCAACAGGGCCAAATGCTTCCTCCGCCTGGTGCAAAAAATCTGCACAGGAATCGGGAATCGTAACGTCAAGGGGAATACCCAGCGCCTGCCCACCGCTCTGGTTAATTTCCGAAACACGATCTGCTATTTTATCGGCGCGTCTCGCACCGAGAATCACATTGGCTCCAGCACCGGACAATACTCCGGCAAAATGGTGCCCAAAGCCTGATGATGCCCCGGTTATTGCAATATTTTTACCTTTGAGTGAAAACAGATCCACAATAATCCCTTCTAGCTAGTTATCAGAAAGCTATAGGAGCAAATGCCAATGTTGTTTTCAAGGAGCAAATGCCAATGTTGTTTTCAAGAAGCGAATGCCCGTTGAGCGAAAAAGTGGACAATTCAATCGCGAATACAGACACATCCAATTTTATCCCGTTGTTTTTTATGCAGTTTGGCCTGTGGCATCTAAATTGCGATCCATATCAGGAATACGTCACGTTTTCCTCACCCTACCAGACTGGTCCGATATGAGCAGTACACACTTTATGGCTCAGGATCCGATCCGGATCCAGGAACTTACCCGGATGAAGCGCCTTGCCACCGGCTTGCTGATCCTTGTGGCAATCATTTCCATCAGAGAAGATGACGTCTATCGCGGCACAAGAACCCCCTGGAGCGTAATGATGCCACCCAGGGATCTATGAGTCCGGCGACAGGGCAGCCCTGAAATCCGCAATCGGAGAGATACCGCTACTCGAAGTAGTACCTTTCGATATTCAGAAAGGGAACCTCATGTGCTATTACCCTGAAGCAAATATCATTACTTCAACCGAGGTAGAC
>DTZW01000326.1:4162-12001 GCA_012961165.1 Gammaproteobacteria bacterium
ACCGCAGTAAGCGTTCGCTATAGCCAGGCTTACTGTCATCCAGCACATGGAAGATATGATCCGCGCCACCCATCAGGATGAACGCCTTGTCGTCAGTTGGCGCCAGTTTCAACCACTGGGCATCGCGCCCTGGCAAAAAGTCCTGGTCACCGCGAATCGTCAGTAATGCACCGGTGTATAGCGCCAGGTTACTCTCGACGTTCACCCCTACAAACCCTGAGATGAATTCACGGGTTAAGGTGATATCAGTCCAGCCTTTGTATACCGCACTGCCTTCTTTCATCGCTTTTCGAACAGCAGCGTCATAAGCAGCCTCTCCGTTGGTGCGCATCTCGGCAGCGGCGGCCCAGAGCACCATAGTCTTGAATGTATCAGGATATCGACCAACCAAACCCATCGCCGTGAGGCCACCCAGGGAGTATCCCTGGACGCCGAGTAAAGCCTTCGGGAACTTTTCCTGCATGAATTGCAGGGCAGCTTCTGCCTCCCCAACGCGGGAGTCAAAAGTGGAGTTCACCACATACCCTGTCCTGGTGCCTTCACCGCTGAAGCTAATCCGAAAACTCGCAATACCTCTTTCTGCAAGTCGCCCTGCCAGATCGGCGTAAAGATTGCCCACTTCATTCATATCCGCATTCCAGCCATGCAGCAGCAGCACCGACCTTTTTATTGGTCCAGCTGGCGTATTAAGGATACCTTCGACGCCGATCTGTAGCTTAACTGGCGTAGCCTCAGCCAGCAGCGTATTGCTGAGACTCAAAAAGAATGCCAACAGAAAAAATCTAGGCATTATCCAGCGCGTTCTTGAATCCAGAATACTTGGGTTGGTCTATCGCAATCTGGTTGATCACCGTCTGACGCAAATGATTCTGCAGCACCTCGTTGTCCAACGAGATTTGCTTATCACGCAGTTCTGTCACCAGTCGCCTTTTAAGGACATCAAGGCCTTCGTCCGACTGGAACAACGCCTGAAGCCGGTCAAGCTCCAACGCCTGATGAATAGGACCTAACGTTAATTCGCGCAGCACAATGTCCAGTGAATTGGCGGCCACCCGCGACAAAAAGTTTGCCCGGCCAGTCGTTTCATCCATCACATCGTTGCGAAGGAAATCCCTGACACTGACAAGCAACTCATCGGTTCGTGGAATATCCACACTCGTGAATCCTGGTGATTCCTTAACCATCTCAACGGGACCTGGAATCAGCAGATTGACACAGTCAACCTGGCATTCAGACGTACGCCGACCAATTGCCGGTCGTTCTACGGTTTTGTCCGGGCCACTTCGGTAATGTTCCGCCATGCCGAGGCACCCTACGGACCACCAGAATGAACCAAATACTTCCCAGAATTTTACATGCTCTGGATCGACGGTCTTGCCGGACTCGTCTTCATATCCTTTGAACATGTCTTCGTATTGACCAAAGCCACCAACCGGGTCACTGGCGCCAAAGCGCCAGGAATTGGTGCACATCCAGCCTAGATCCCGCATCGGATCACCGACATGAGCAACCTCCCAGTCAAGCACAGCAACAATACCTTCCGGGGACAACATGAAATTGCCGTTTCGGAAATCGTTGTGAACCAGTGCGGTCTCGTGCTGCTCCGGCAGGTTTTCCATTAACCAGCTAGCGACATAGTCGATCATAGGCTGGGGCGTATCCAGGAGTCGGTACCGCTCCCAGGTCTGTTCAACAAATTCCGCAGGGGGAATTTCCCAAAGCCGCGCCCTGAGACCCGTCGCATCAAGATCAATAGAATGGATCTTTGCCAGTACCTTGCCACATTCATAGGCAAGCTTCGGACGTATCGCTTCGAACTCAGGGGATCGAACAATCCTTGCCCCCAGCGCTTCACCATCCAGCCATTCCATGAGGAAGCCATCGCCAAGTTCATCTTCACGTTGCAGAACGTAATAAACTTCTGGCTCTGGCACCCCAACCGCCAGGGCGCTTTGCATCAGCAATGCTTCCACATCAAGACCCGGGTGCTGCGGCGTTATTTCCGCGTACTCGCCACCTGGCGCTCGCCTTAGGGCCAACCGCTTTTCCCCAACAGAGGTCTCAATAACCAGCCGATAGGTTTCCTGGCTTGCGCCACCGGAAAGTCTGTCTACTGAGACCAGGCCTTTACAATCGGTGATATGCGCCAGCACGACGCCTGCGAGTTTTTCCTTCAAGCTATCGTCCGCTGACACTCTTCACACCCTTTGGGGCCTGCTGGCTCATAAAGCCAAACATGTAACCGGCGATACGACGCATTTGTATCTCTTCAGCACCCTCGGTAATTCGATAACGACGATGATGACGATAGATATGCTCGAAGGGTTTGTGCCGCGAATAACCCAGTCCCCCGTGAACCTGCATCGCCCGGTCTGCCGCATCACAACACAGACGATTCGCCTGGTAGTTACACATGCTGACCTTGTCCGATACAGAGAAGGCACCATACTTATCCATAGCCCAGGCTGTCTTATGAATCAATGCGCGAAGCATCTCAATCTGGGTCTGCAGTTCAACCAGCGGAAACTGAATCCCCTGGTTAACAGAAAGCGGTTTGCCGAACGGTTTTCTTTCCCCTGCATACTTCACTGACTCGGCGACGCAGTACTGGGCAGCACCGAGACTTGAAGCCGCCTGCCTGATTCTGTTTTCATTGAAAAAGTGCTGCACGATCTGCAAGCCTGTTCCTTCCCCGCCGAAGATCGCGCCATCGTCTACGTAGACATCCTTGAACGAAACCGTGCCATGGTCGGTCGGCATGTTGAAGGTCCAGAGGAATTCTTCGATTTTTAACCCATCCGAGTTCATCGGCGTCAGGAATGCAGTAATACCGTCGCCATCGCCTGCCTTACCACTGGTTCGAGCCATCACCATGTCGTACTGCGCTTTGTGGATGCCGGTATTCCAGGTCTTTGCACCATTGATTCGCCAGCCATCGCCATCACGAACTGCGGTTGTTTCCATGTGAGTCGCATCGGATCCGTGATCCGGCTCTGTAATACCAAAAGCAAACCCGCGCTTGCCTTCCAGCATGAGCGGCATCCACTCTTCCTTCTGTTCTTCAGTGCCGTATTCAGACATCAGTAGAACACCCACATTGTTTCCAACGATGGAGTGCTCGTTCTGCAGGTCGTTGTGCAAGCCAAGGCCCTGGGATGCAAAGTGTTCACGGATAATGGCCATACCCAGGTTGGAACCATTCTGGCCACCAAATTCCTCGGGCATTGCATATCGGTAATGACCGGCCCGGTCTGCCCTCATGCGCGCCTCGAACAACAAAGCTTCCCATTCCCCATTCGGCAAACCGCCGCGGTCCCAGTCGGTTCTTGCATCTTCACGTCGATGGTCAAAAAAACGGATGTTATCGTTTTCATTCTGCAGCGGTTTAATCTCTTTCTCGATAAAGTCGTCCAGCACGACAAGGTAGTCGGCTATCTCTTTGGGGATATCAAAATCCATGGTTTACCTCTTGATTAGGTTTGTCGGTTTTTAATTATTCTGAATAGTTTAGATACTGCCTTCATTTAGGTACTGCACGAAAGGATCAACATCGGCTTTCCGGTGCCATGTGTATTCAGCCCCTATCGCAATTGCCTCTGCCGTTTCATTTCCAAATAGTCTCGCAATAATGGCCAGCGCCATATCGATGCCTGCTGAGACGCCGCTGGAAGTCACGAATTTTCCGTCGTCTACCCAGCGAGCCGTTTCGATCCATTCAACTTTATCGGATTGCGTCACGGCCAGATTGAAGAACATTTTGTTTGATGTTGCCCTATGTCCGTCTAGAAGACCTGCTTTTGCAAGCAAAGCTGAACCGGAGCATACGGAAGATGTAATCTGGGCTTTTTCGGCGCGGTCTCGCAGAAAACTCAACATTTTGCCGTTTTCGAGCTCAGAAAAGGTACCAATGCCACCCGGCAGCAGGATCAGATCGAGATCCGGCGCATCATCAAACCCATAGTCCGCAATGAACGTTGGCATTGGGCTGTTTGCCATCGAACCCGCTTTCACTGGCCCTTTTGTTTCAGCAATCATGACAACCTGTAACATTTCCGGCGCCAGGGCGGTAAACATCTCAAGGGGCCCGAACATATCCAGCAACTCGAATCCTTCGTACAGCACAGCGCCCAACGTGAGTGGCCGATCAGTCATGTTTTTGTTCCTTAAGATAAATTCCAGGAGTGAAAATAACATCAATTCCCGAAGAACTCAGCTAGCACTTTAAACAGGCGGTAGGCCCTGCTTTCCTGCCAGCATCCATTGGATCAATGGGAGATGTTCACGACCATGGAAAATCTCGCCGTCGACCACGAATGCAGGCGCATTAAACACACCACTGTCCATTATTTCTTCCCCGGCTGCCTCAAGATCGGGGGCTTCGTTTTCTACAAAATGATCCAGACCTGCGGTCCGAAACCCGGACTCCTCTAAAACGACTTTAAGGCTGGAGAGTGACTCAACGTCAGCGCCATCACGAAAGGTTTTTAAAAAGGCAGTCTCGACATAGCTGAGATACTGCTGCAACTCGGCTCCCTGATTCGTTAACCAGGCCATCCCCAACGATAAATACAAGGGGTTTATCTTCCTCTCTCCCTGCCCCGGTTTGATTCCAAGCATTCCACACATCCGTTCGTTTTCACGCTTAGCGTCCTTATGACGAGCATCGGCTCGCCTTGCTTTATAACTTGCCAGTGGATCGTCCGCACCCGGCTTAAGGTTTGACCCGGCAACATTGCCCAGAGAACTGAGCATTGGTTTCCAGGCCAAATGAACCTCGACCTCAGCACACAGGTTTTTTAGCGGCGCAAGCATTAGCCACGAAGGTAATTCGGCAAAATTAATATAAATGGTCATCACGATGCGGGCGCACTTTCACGAAGAATGACGTCATAGGCGATATCCGGCAGGGCGCCAGCTTTACCTTGCAGATGCCAGCGCACCCTGGGCAGGTGTTGCCTACCAAAATACGCTTCACCATCGATCACATAGGTGGGGACCCCATAATATCCCCGATCAAGAATTTCATCCTGAAGGCGATCATGATACTCACGACCTTCACCTGCAAGATAACCCTCAAAACCCTGCACATCACACCCTGATGCCTGCAACTGGTCAACAATCACGTTGAAGTCTTCAATATCGAGCTCCCTCTTCCAGAACCGGTCGTAGGAATCATCAATGTATTTTTTCAGGCAATCCCGCCCATAACGTTTTGCCCAGAGCAAACCAATAGCAGAAAGCGAACTATCCCAAATTTTTTGAGTACCTTTGAGGGTCAGTCCACGAAGCTCAGCGTACCGTCGAGCATCCCTGTAGGCGTACTTTACCGCAAGCCATTGTCTGGGTGAGCGACTACTCTCTGTCACCTTGCCACTATCATCTTTCTTCGCAGTCCCAAGGAAGCTGCCGATGTTGAGCGTCAGAGGATACCAGTCAATCTCCAGCCCGAAATCCTGCTCAAGCTGGTAGGTCGCATCTTTAGCTATAAAGGCGTACGGACTTTTAAAGTCGATATAAACTTCGAGCCTCAAGGTCATATCTGGGAATACCCCGAACCCGTTCGACCGAAGCCAATCCCCTTACCCTCGTCAATCCAGCCAAACTCTTCCAGGATCTGCTGGCTGTAGGTCACTCGGCCATTGAGCTTTTCGGCAGGCTCGGAAGCAAGCAACAACGCCGTTTTTGCCATAATCTCCACCGGCTCTCCCTTCGGATCATCCATTCCTTCTACCAGTTTGTGATAAACCGTGCCGGGTGTCGGTACAACCTGGGAGGGTGAGTAACAGGTAACCGCAATATTGTGATGCTGGACTTCCTGCGCAAGGCCCTGAGTCATCCTTTCAAGCGCCGCCTTACTCGCCCCATACATAGTGCCTCCATGACCCTCTACTTCGTAAGGTCCTCGACCCGGACCAATCGCAGAGCCGGATGAAATATTGATAATCGCGCCGCTGTTGCGCTCCATCATGCCTGGCAAAACGGATCTGGATAGCATAAAGGGGCCGTGAACATTCACGGCAAACGCCCGCATCCATTTGCTGACGTCATAGTCGACGATGGGGACGTAATAATTAAGCGCAGCATTGTTAACCAGGATGTCAACTTTCCCATAGGTGTCGATAGCAGCATCAAAGAGCGCTCGACAGTCTTCCTCTTCTGAAATATTTGCAGCTACCGCGGTGGCGCTTCCACCGGCCTCGATAATTCGTCCAACCGTGTTACTGAGCGAGCCTTCCAGCATATGGTCGCCTTCATTGATTGTCCTGGCGGCGCACACAACATTTGCACCTTCCGCGGCAAACAATTCCGCAATCGCCTGGCCAATACCCCGACTTGCGCCGGTAACCAGCGCAACCCTGTTCTCCAGTTTTCCCATGAGTCAGTCCAGAAAAGAATATCGAGCTACGCTAGCCCTTCACAAGGTACTCGTCAAATATGGACACTCAGCCTAATTGGATGATGATGTTGCGGCCGCAGCCTGTTTCCTGCGCAGTGGTGAGGCAAGCATGATTACGGTGTTGCCCTGGATGTTGAGGGCGGTTGTTGTATTTTAGCCTCCAGCACATAAAATCCAACATTTAGGGTTTAGCCAATGGATCCAATAAGCCAGGGATCGCTGGGCGCGGCACTAGCGCAAGGCGGAAGTAACCCGGAGAAAATAAAGGCAGCCACCCTGCTCGGTTGTTTTGGCGGACTTGCCCCGGACCTGGATATTTTTATCTTTTCACCGACGGATCCGTTACTTTTCCTCGAGTTTCACCGCCAATTCAGCCACTCGCTTGCCTTTATCCCGATCGGCGCCCTTCTGGTCGCGATGGTTATGCATCGATTGCTTGGAAAGGGACTTCGGTTCCGGGAAAGTTACCTGTTCTGCCTGCTGGGTTACGCAACTCACGGCTTGCTGGATGCCTGCACGACTTACGGCACCCAACTACTCTGGCCTTTTAGTTCAGAGCGCTTCTCCTGGAACAACGTTTCCATTATCGATCCGCTATTTACCTTGCCGATCCTCGGACTGGTTATTTTTGGCGTATATCGAAAACAGCCCTGGTTCGGACGCGCGGCTTTTTCATGGGCTGTTTGTTACCTGCTGATAGGCGTCTTTCAGCGAGACAGGGCAATTGCCGCCGGCTACGAACTGGCCGCAGAAAGAGGGCACGATCCCATTCGACTGGAAGCCAAACCCGGATTTGCGAATCTCATTCTGTGGAAGGTGGTGTATGAAACACAAGACAGATTCTTTGTTGACGGTGTGCGTGTCGGATTAGAGAGTAAGTTCTTCCCCGGCGATAGCGCTGAAAAACTTAACCTGGACAAGCATTTCACGTGGCTCGACCCGACCAGCCAGCAGGCCAGGGACGTGGAACGGTTCCGGTGGTTTTCCAACAGTTATCTGGCGATTGATCCGACAAAACCTGACCGGGTAATTGACGTTCGTTACTCGGTAGTCCCCAATGAAATTAATGCACTCTGGGCAATCGACCTGGACCGCAGCAAACCTGATGATGCGCATATTGACTGGATTGCGCTACGCATAACAGATAGCGCACAAACACAAAAATGGTGGCGTATGCTGACGGAGTAGTCAGGCCGCTGGCAAAAGTGCCAACCCATCGGCATCAGTCACGTGTAACGGTCAAACCCGCCTCAGGTTGATGTACGAATCCCAGCAATACCGATTATGGCGCCCACCACTGATAGCCGCACAACATCACACGAAACTGGGCTTGAGAAACCAGGCTTGCGCAACGAGGTTTGCGCAACGAGGTTTAAACATGGTTGCGTCGAACCTGATCAATAGCGCCTGACCAGCTGATAGTCTCGATCCGGCCGATATTC
>DTZW01000326.1:12011-15331 GCA_012961165.1 Gammaproteobacteria bacterium
ACGCCACCCTATGTAGACTTGCTTTACGTTTGCCCCGGAAATAGCAGGTAGGAACTGGACTGCTGTATCGATCATGCGCTTTGCATGTTGCAGGGCAAGCTCTTTACCCGGAAATCGATCGGGACGTCCTTTAGCAGGCCTGATCTCCAAATTACCACATCTTTATGTGGACTCACACTCCTTCACTGCTTGATCAAGGCGATCCAGCCACTCATCACCATAGGTCTGTGAGTACCATTGGCGCATTCCAGACACGGCATCTCGAAACAATTTTCGCTCCTCAAGGTTCGGCACAAACAACGTGCCACCGGATTCTTCAAAGACGATGTAGGACTCAGCCTCCCAATGCTTGATCGCCCTGCGAGTCGTGCCTTTTAATTCAGAAAAACCTTCCTGCACAACGCTCTGCAGCGATTCTGGCAGTGCTTGCCAGGATTTCTCGGAGTACCACCAAAGTCCCCCCATGTAAGCATGGCCATCCAGAGTGACGTACTTGATCTGTTCATGAAGTTGCATACTGACAATGTCATGAATACCATTCTTAGTGCCATCAACAACACCGGTTGCCAGCGCAGAATAGACCTCAGACCAGGAAATAGGCGTCGGATTACCACCGAGCTGGCGAACCAACTCCTGTTGCAACGGCGCAGTAATGGTGCGTATTTTGCGTCCCCGGACATCCTCTGGCGTCAGAATCGGCCGATCCGTTGTGGCAAAATTACGCCACCCGCCAGTATTAGAAACCGTCATCAAGCGAATACCGAGCTCTGCATCAAGCACGGTTTGGCTCAATAAATCAACGATCGGGCCATCGAGCACGCACTCTGCCACTGCGTCATCACGAAAGACATAAGGCAGATCAAGCACCTGTGCTGGTCCGTATACACTACCGAAACCCCCGGTTGTAAACATAAAAACCTGTAATACGCCTGCCTGTAATGCCTCTAGACATTCCCTTTCCGTGGAACAAAATTGGCCAGAGGGATACAACTCGACCGCTATAGCAGAATCGCTTCGGCTCTCCACATAGTGTTTGAAAGCCAGAGCACCATCGTAGTCTTCATCTTCCGATGTGCCGAGTAGGGAGATGCGAATCTTATGTTCGGCATTAGACCCACCGCCGGAATTGAGGATACCCACCAAGCTGCTGATGGTTATCAACAAAAATATGCTGAGCAATATCTGTTGTCGGGTCATAGGCATCTACCTATGCGAATCCCAGCCAGCGCGGCAGGGCTAAAGACAGCACTGGAAAATAGGTGATCAGGAAAATAACCAGAATCTCTACCAGTAGAAAAGGCAGCATGTGCAGGGCGATCGTTTCCACTCTTTCTCGAGATACCGCTGCGCTAACAAACAACACCAGTCCCATGGGTGGTGTTGCCAGGCCCACTGTCACATTGACACACATGACCACTGCAAAGTGCAATGGATCAATGCCAAGACCGATAAACATCGGCCCGAGCACTGGCCCAAGTACCAGAACAGCCGGTCCGGCATCAAGAAACATACCGATTAGCAAAAGGAAGATATTAAGCAGGAACAAAAGAACCAAGATATTATCACTGACACTGGCCATACCATCGGCAACGGTATTGGCGAGCCCAGAGACCGTGATAATCCACGCAAACGATACCGAAGCACCCACCAACAGCAGCACGATGCCAGACTGTACAACCGATGAAACAAAAACAGGGAATAACGCTTTCAGCTCTAGCGTACGCAAGTAGAAAACCGAGATCAGGATCGCGTAAACCGCAGCGACTGCTGCTGCCTCCGTCGGTGTAAATACACCGCCGAGAATGCCCCCAAGGAGAATCACTGGTGTCAACAGTGCCGGTAGCGCGCTACGCAACGCTACCCCTCGCTCAGGCCACGTGGCGCGTCGATTAGCGACAGGATATCCATGCTTCCTGGCCAGGTAACCGGTCATCATCATAAGCCCGCAGGCGATCAATAACCCGGGGACGAGTCCGGCTGCAAACAGACCCGCAACCGACACATTCATGATGAAAGCGTAAAGAATCATAATCCCCGATGGTGGAATAATCGGACCGATAACAGCAGAAGCAGCCGTGATCGCAGCCGAAAACGGACGGCTATAGCCGTTCTCGTGCATGGCGGGAATGAATATCTTGCCAAGCGCAGAAGCATCGGCGACGGCTGAACCAGAAAGGCCTGCGAACAACAGCGATGAAATAATATTGACCTGCGCAAGCCCGCCACGAACATGACCGATCATCGACTGGCTAAAGCCAACAATTGATCGAGTGATACCACCGGAATTCATGATCTGACCGGCGAGAATGAAAAACGGCAAAGCCATCAATGGAAATGAATCCATACCGTTATAAAGCCTGGATAGCAGGGTTTTGAAGAAAACCTGCTCACCATCAAAAGCCAGGCTCAATCCGGGGCCAACCAATAATGCAAAAACCACCGGCATACTGGCCGCCAGCAGAAATATAAATATCCAGAAATACGCAAATGACATAGGCTAAGTCGGACTATTCTATTTGGTAAGCATCATTGAGATGAGACAGATCGAAGACTTCATCCGGATTCAGCAAAGTGAGTATATTACGTAACAGTAGCTCGACTCCTACCAGGACCATGAACGCAAACGTGATCGGTACGATAGAATAGAACCAGGCAACCGGAAAGGGCAAACTGTCTGCCTGCACCGTCAGTCCACGCTGCCAGAACCCGACACTTTCCCAAAAAAACACAGCAACGATCCAGAACACCAAAGCATTAAGCAGTAACGTTAGCGAGTTCCTGAATACCGGCGGCATCTCATCTATAAAGAGCTCGATGCGAACATTTGCCCCAATTCGGTAAGCCCACGGTGCCACCAGGAATGCCGTCCATACCATCATAGCTTTGGCCAATTCTTCGCTCCAGACTAGTGAGTCGTTGAGCACATAACGAAACACAATCTGCATCACCACAATGAGCAGCATTGCCATAAGCAGCAGTCCAGCTAAATTTTTTGCTGCGCCACAGACTGTTTCGTTAATCTTCGCCAGTAGCGCGAGAACCCGGCGCATAATCATTCTCCAGGAGCGCTTAACGCCCGATTAAAGCGGCTTCCAACATTTGCATAACACCTTTGGCATCAACCTCGGTTGTAATGGTGGCCAGCGGAATACCGTACCAAGGACCCGCCACCTTATAATGTACTTCCTTAGCAGCGATGACATCTCCAATGCCAATGCCGTCAGTCACCACTCGAATAGCCCGTTGCTCCGTCTGGAAAAGAGATTGATCGACGACAAAAGCCATAGCAGTGGGATCATGATTATAAAACCCATCGTTCA
>DTZW01000327.1 GCA_012961165.1 Gammaproteobacteria bacterium
CTGCGGCAATTTGTCTATTCTTACTTAATATTATTGGACTCGGTCTTGGTCCTCAAGGTGTTGGAATTCTCAGCGACGTATTAAGTGACGAATACGGAAAAGAGTCGCTACGCTATTCCTTGATGATTTTTTCAACCGTTAACATTTGGTGTGCTTTCCATTACTTTATGGCAGGAAAGACCCTGACTAACGACATCAAGAA
This sequence comes from Gammaproteobacteria bacterium, assembly GCA_012961165.1. GTDB lineage: Bacteria > Pseudomonadota > Gammaproteobacteria > Pseudomonadales > Azotimanducaceae > UBA9659. Next base: position 203 of record DTZW01000327.1, read on the forward strand.
GGCTAGCGAATAACCCGCACCAACCACCCTGAAAATAACGCGTGTTTTGTTTGTCTGGCTCTACTTTGAGACCTTTACCAGGTTCATTGAATTTTCCAGTGATCTGGTTTCAGGGGAAACCGGTGCCATCAGAAGGCCAGTCATTTCATCGACCAGATTGGTGAAAAACAGTTCTGCAGCTTGGCCACGAAAAGCATTTTGTATGGCAGTATGCAGACCGCAGCAAAACCTGAATGAACAGGATATGTACCCTGCCAGAGGATCAGAAGCACCCCAGGGCCAGGTAGTGTTGTCTAAGCCAGGCTTGCCTTGAGTCTTCGCACTATCTCTTCGAGTGTGGAACGATGACAAGCGAAGTTTAGCCTGACGTGATCCGCGTTACCCATTTCTGTGCCATCTGATAGCGCTATGCCGTGTTCAAGGAATGTGCTGACCGGATTCTCCAGACCCGAATTGGAAACATCGATCCACGCGAGGAAAGTCGCTTCTGCGTGTGTCATATTCAGCCCTTCTATATCGGCTATTTGTGCTTCGAGGTAATCGCGGTTATCTCGAAGATAGCTGATTGTCTGCAGCAGCCAGTCATCGCAGTCTTTAAAGGCTGTTAACGTTGCAGCGTAAGCTAATGCGCCAGGGTGTGTCGCAACACCATAAGCCTTGTTTTGAAAAGCTGAACGTATCTCGGGGTCCGGGATAATGGCGAGAGATAATCCTCCAATCGCCGGGAGGTTAAAAGCTTTGGATGCGGAAATCAGCGTGATCGATTGTTTTTCTACCTCGGGGTGCAGGGAAGCGATGGGAATGTGCTGCTTGTCAGGATCAAGGACCAGGTCAGCATGGATTTCATCTGAACAGATCATTGTCCCGTTGCGCAGGCATAAGCCCGCTATCGTTTCCAGTTCCTGTCGATCAAGGACGCGCCCGACTGGATTGTGGGGATTACATAGCAGGAACGTTTTTGTTTTGGGTGAAATCGTCTGTCGCATTTGGTCAAAATCCATCTCCCATCGATGCTGGTTCACGTGGCAATCTATGGGTTGGAAAACCCTGCCGGTATGTTCGGCTGTCTCCAAAAAATAGCGATAATTTGGTCGCGCAGCCATAACAGCATCGCCGTTATCCCCAAGGCAGTTTGAGGCGAAAAATAGTGAGGGTACGACACCTGGCTGCGGTACGAACCATTCGGGCTTTGTCCTCCAGCCATATTTTTTTTCCAGCCTTTGGATCACCACATCGAAGAACTGGTCCGGTGGCTCGCTGTAGCCAAATACGCGTTCATCAAGACGGCTTTTGATAGCGTTTATGATTTTGGCGGACGTTGGCAGGTCCATATCAGCAACCCAGGCGCCGATAACGTCATGTTCTTTGCTCGAAAAACGGGTCCATTTGGTGCTGTCAGAATCGCGTCTTTCTATTGGTGGATCAAACAATGTTGGTTTGGTTTTTTTTGGCACGACTTATTGCTCACAGGTGGTCTGGGGGAAGGCAGGAACCTCGTCGCCGATTTTTATTGGAATTTTGTAATCACGCCAATGGTAAATGCTAATAAACGGTAAGTAGCCCGGGGACTGACGCATTAGTTTTGAGCAACTTTTGTTGCGCTCGTAGAGTTTCCTGCCTCCGGAGGTGGCAAAAAAAACATGATGATCACCCCAGGTAAAATCAAACCCGTGAAGACCCAGAAAGCTACATCGTAGGAGTGTGTTGTATCAAAAACCCAACCCGAGAAAATAGAACCGAAACCACCAAGCATGATCACGAGGTTGACGTATCCGAGTACCCTGCCGAACGACAGGGTGCCGAACCTGGATGAATATATGATTCCCATCATAGGCATGACGCCACCTGTAGCGAAGCCCTGAATTCCTGCGGCAAGTACGATGTCGGATTTTCCGGGGGATCCCTCGTAGAAGACCAGTGCTACCATCATCAACAATGCCATTGTCCAGTAAAGTATGCGGTGGTCTATTCGGTCGCCCATGGCGCCGAAGAAGAGCTTACCCACAATCATCATGAATGAAGTGATAGCAATCAGTTTTGCCGCCAGTGACTGGTCGTGGCCAAGGTCAGCCATATAAGCGCCTAGATTGAACTGAACGCCTACAAATGCTGCGTTGATCGGTATCAGCGCAACAACCGGGATCCAAAAAGTTTTCGAAGTCAGAATCTCTCGGCTGGTCCATGTGCGCGAATCAAAAGACTGATCTGCCCCAGGCTCTTGGTTGGCCAAGGGTGGCTCAAATCGAAGAATGAGTAGGTTAAGGGGTATCAGTATTACAGTTGACACCACTGAGAGGACCAATAACGCGCCCTGCCATTCATAACGTGCAATCAGTGTGATGACCACCATGGGGATAATGAGACCGCCAATTGATGTTCCCATGGCTGAAACACCGATAGCCAGCCCGCGATTCCCGGTAAACCATTTGCTGACCATTGTTTGGGAAGCAAGCGTGCCACAGAACAACATGCCGATCGGCAACAGCGTGGAATATACCAAAATAATCTGCCAGAACTGGGTCGCCTGTGAAAGCAGGGCTAGTCCAAGACCCATCGATACAGCGCCTGTAATCACCAGCCGGCGCATCATGAATTGATCCATGAGGCGGCCTAATATCGGGCTGAACAATCCTGTGGCCACCTGAAATGCCAGAATCGCCAGCATCACCTGGCTCCGGGAGATTTCAAAGTGACCAAGCCACGGCACGACAAAGAGTGCGAAGCTGTAAATCATGATGCCCAATGCCAGGGCCTGATTAACCAGGGTCAGGGCGACGATTGACCAACGATAGTGAGGGGGTGAACTCAAACTGGGGTCGCGTTAGGTTTCAACTCGAGTGTATCACGGGACCGGTAGGCTAAATATTTGGTGTTGTGACGTTTCCTGTATAGTTTCCTGCAAACTTGGTTGAGACATAAAAGGTAGGTGCTGGATGAATCGATTGGAAGGAAAGGTTGCCGTTATTACTGGTGGAGCCGGTGGCATAGGTAAGGCCGCAGGAAAGTTGTTCGTTAATGAGGGAGCAGACGTGTTGCTGGTGGATCTGGACGAGGACGCACTGAAGTCAGCTTGTAATGAAATCGGCAGTAATAAAGTCAGTTATTGTGTGGCTGATGTCACCAATAGCTCGGATAACCAGAAAATGATTAACCTTGCCGAGGAACGTTACGGCGGTGTTGACGTTCTGCTGGCAAACGCGGGGGTCGAGGGCGATGTTAGGTCGATAGTTGATTACGACGAGAACCGATTTGACCAGGTTATGGCGGTCAATGTGAAAGGCCCTTTTCTGGGGCTGAAGGCAGCGATTCCTGCGATCAGTAAAAGGGGCGGTGGCAGTATCATTATCACTTCGAGTGTCGCTGGAATAAACGGAGCAGCTAATGTTGCGCCTTACGTTACGTCGAAACATGCGGTTATTGGAATGATGAAATCGGCGGCATTAGAATGCGCACCCATGAACATTCGCGTCAACACCGTAAACCCCTCTCCGGTTGAAACCAGGATGATGCGTAGCCTGGAAGAAGGCTTTGCGCCGGGTGACGCTGAGACGGCAAGAGAGGGTATGCGCGCCAACATTCCCCTTGGTCGTTATGCGGAGCCGGAAGATATCGCGAAAATAATGTTGTTTCTTGCCTCTGACGACAGCGATTTTGTTACCGGTTCGGTCTATATGGCAGATGGCGGTTCTACCGCCTGAGTATACAAATTTTCATAGAAGAATAATGATGTCAAATTATGTTTAATGGAGGCAACCTCGGCAAGCTGCTTGTGAAAGTCTGTTAAATTGCAGGGCCCTCAAGAAGCCTTGTACTGATGATTCATGTGGTAATACTATGCTAACTCATAAGGAGGCCCCCAATGCCGAGAATAGAAGAGACAGGAGGAATGACAGGGTTTGGCGGTGTGTATGCGCACTGTCCGGATCTGCTCCAGGGATTCATGTATCGCTATGGTCTGCTTTGGTCCCACAGCAGACTGGACCCGGTACTAAAAGACCTGGTGCGACTTAAATCCGCTAATCTTAATGGTTGCCTATACTGAATTCCTGCACGATCTTCTGCGGCGCAGAAGAATGGCATGAATGAAGAAATGATTGAAAAGATGAAGGATCACCAGAATTCTGACCTTGATGACCGAACTAAGATTGCACTGGATCTCACGGAAGACTTCATCATGAACCACGCTAATGGCGTGGATGACGATTACATGGGCAGGCTAAAAGTACATTATTCCGATCCAGAGGTGGTCGAGTTGACCATCGCTATCGGTATTTGGGATTCGGTACATAAATTTAACAATGTGTTTGACGTGCATCCTCCGATTGAAGATGGTGAGTTCACCGTCGATCCTCCGGATGTTCCCGAGGCAATGCTGCAGCATGTTCTCGAGCCAGGCAATAAGTATTGAGTCGGAAGTTCTCGACTCGCGATAAGTCGTCCGCCGAATGCGGCTCGCTCAGGTAGATGTTTTTTTAACGATGGAATCGGCAAGTGGTCCTATGCTTATGTGGTCTGCTTATCTCGTCAGTCTGAGTGCTGGATAGTCATCCGATGACATCGATGGCTATACTGGTTTATCGCTGACACAGCTCGGATTTAGTGAGCTCGGCAAACAGTATTCTTACCCGCGACTACATAAGGACGCCTGATATCCTGTGAGTTGGTCTAACTTTTTATATATCGACCCTTCATGGACGGCTTTACTTGATCGACATGGTGTAGCTAACTTGAGTTCGCTTCTGAATTGGGAGGAGGGGGTTCTTGTTGAGAGTGCGAATGACAGCGAGGTGTGGCGTGTTTCGATTACCGATAGCGCAGGCGTCGAGCGCGCTCTTTATTTAAAAAAGTACTTTATTTACAACTCGAAAAGACTTCGGAGTGAGTTTCTTAAGGGCGCTTTTTTTGGAAGAAGCAAAGCCAGGCGAGAGTTTGGTAACCTTGAACGGCTGCGTGATCTCGAAATAGACGTGACAGCGCCGGTGGCTTTTGGTGAAGAACGAAGCCTGGGAAGATTAACACGGTGTTTTCTGATGACAGAGGAAGTGCCTGAGTCCAGGGATCTGGACGAAGTTCTTATGAAAGCGTTACCTGAAATGCCGGCCAGGCTCGCGAAATCCACCAGGCAATCACTCATTTTCAGGTTGGCGGAAACAACAAGAAAAATGCATCGGAACGGGTTTGTTCATCGGGGTTTTTTCTTTCGGAATATCCTGATTTCCGGAAACAGATTCAACCGGGTTTTTGTCTTTGATGCCCCCCGGGGGAGAAAGTGGCCAGGCTGGTTGCTGGGACGAAAACCGGAAAAAGATCTAGCGACGATTGATTCAGCTGCCACGGTATTTTTTCGACGAACTGAGCGACTGCGCTTCTATTTGAAGTATCACGAAATCGAGCGACTCACACCGGAGCACAAGCTGACCATCGCTCGAGTACTGAAGCGTGCTGAGCCGCTAAGAGCACGGCAGTTACGTCGTTTGGAAGTTAAGTACCTGCGCCAGGAAGAAGCCGGCTTCTAACTTGAGCGGAAAGCGGGTCGGCTGTCGCTCATGATGATGTCCAGTTTTTTCTGCGCATTGATCTTGTCGCGGAAGTCTTTGCTTTCCAGCATCTCACACTCATCGGTGATCATCTCAGCGATATGAGTCGGGTAATGACGACAATCTTCCGGACGATCATGATAGATTTCGCAGCTGTACATATTGTCACTCGAATCGAATCCCAGCCAGGGGCATCGGGATAGAGGTTCGCCGGTGCCCGGATGCACCCAGATATTGCCCTTGCTGACGTACTTAAAGATTTCGGGCCGATTGTCCTCCCACCAGTCTATTTCCGATGGGCTGGCGGACAGCCCGGCATCGGAGTATTTAATGCAACATTTACCACATTGATTACAAGTCCTCATGGTTGATACCCTGATCTGAGTGAGGAAAGATGAGACACGGAGGAACGAGTATGAATGAACTAGCTGACTTTGTATTTACACCGATGGCCAAAGCGCCGGAACCAGAACTTGGGTTTGAGCGAATCCCGGTTGATCGCTATACAGATCCTGCATTTTTGAAATTGGAAGACGAGCGTATCTGGTCAAAAACCTGGTTATTGGCAGGCGTGGCCTGCGACGTGGCGGAGCCTGGTGGCTTTTTTGTATTCGAGAATCTGCGAGAATCAATCCTGGTAACGTGTGCTGACGATGGGATTGTTCGAGCGTTCTACAATGTTTGCCAGCACAGGGGAAATCAGCTCAAGAAATCAGGGTGTGGAAACTCCCCTTACCTGAGCTGTGGTTTTCATGGCTGGGAATACCATCTGGATGGCAGCATAAAGGATATTCCCGAAGCACACGATTTCCCCCAGGGGGTCCCCGCCGAAGAGCTCAGCCTGAGGGAACTCAGGTGCGAAGCGTGGGGAGGGTTCGTCTGGGTATCCATGGACCCTGATATCGAACCGTTGGTCGACTATCTCGGAATCGTGCCCGAACATCTTGCGCCCTACGAATTCGAATCTATGGTGCTCGTTTCTGACGAAACCGTCGAATGGAACTGTAACTGGAAAACATCGGTTGATATTTTTTCAGAGACCTATCACGTTCGTGGCGTACACCCGGAATCTGAGTATGTTGCCGATGATGTGAATGTGCAGATGGACCTCTACGGCCCGCACACTCGCTTTATTGCGCAGATGTATATTCCTAGCCCCCGCAAGATTGGGCAAGACAAGGCCCTGAATGAAACGATGGTTGAATACCTGAAATCTGAAGGATTCCCGGTCGATACCTTTGAGGGTGATGTTACAACCCTGCGAGGTGCAGTAGCTGCACACAAGCGGTCAATGACCAATGAACACGGCCTGGACTTTTCAAAACTGACGGATGATCAGCTGACCGCAGACTACCACTATAATATTTTCCCGAACGTCACGTTCAACCTCTTCGGCGAGCAGATGTGGATGTTCCGTCATCGCCCACATCCCACCGATCCTGACAGAATGTACTTTGACCGCATGATTTTTAATCGTGTTCCGAAAGGCGAAGTCACCGCAGGCGCGAATGCCGGCGCAGTCGACATGTTTGTTGAGCTGGGCGATGTCAATATTGATGGGCGCCCTGACCACATGTTTTATCGCTATGGCGAGAAATCTTCGGGATTGTTACTTGACCAGGATGCGTCGTGTCTTGCTGGCGTGCAAAAAGGATTGCACTCGCGCGGCATGAAGGGGCTCTGGATTTCTCATCACGAAAGACGTATCCGCAACTTTCACCATTGGTGGGAAAAGTACATGGCCGACCAATAGGTCAGGTAACTGGGGCCATAGGAATACGAAGATGCGCCCCCACTTATTCCATCTACGATTACATCCTTTCGATGATTACCGCGGGAGCCATGCCACCTGCGGCGCACATGGTAACCAGCCCAAGGGATTGATCACGGCGTTCGAGCTCATCGAGAGCCGTACCGATCAACATGGCGCCGGTTGCGCCTATGGGATGACCCAATGCGATGGCGCCGCCATTAACATTGACCTTTTCGTGGTTGACGTTAAGGTCGCGCATGAATTTGACGGGTACTACGGCGAAGGCTTCGTTGACTTCAAACAGGTCTATGTCGTTGAGCGTCAGGTTAGCCTTTTTCAGAACTTTCTTGGCAGCCTCCACCGGTGCATTCAGGATGTACTCGGGAGAGTGCCCCATGTTTGCCATTGCCCTGATTTTCGCCCTGGGCTTCAGGCCGTGGGCTTTTGCGTATTCCGGTGAAGCGAGTACCAGCGCACCGGCGCCATCTACAACCCCCGAAGAACTACCTGCATGATGCACATGTTCTATCTCAAGGTCTGGCCATTTCTTGGCGACCATCTCACGAAAAGTGAGCCCTGAATCGAAAAAGGGTAAATCCATGAAGTTACCAAACACTGGGTTCAGGTTGGCCAGCTGTTCCGCGGTAGTTTGCGGCCGGGGAAACTCTTCTGTGTCCAGTGCCAGTGTGCCGTCAGGACGATAGACTGGAATGAGGCTTTTCGAGAAGGCGCCGCTTTTCAGTGCTTCGCCGGCGCGGCGTTGGCTTTCAGCGGAAAACGCATCCAGTTCTGTTCGACTAAATCCTTCTTCCGTAGCGATAATATCTGCGGCGATACCGACGTTGGTTTGTGGATGGGCATTTCGAAGGTCAAGATTCCCTGCATCCAAAGGGTTGGGTGTACCCTCGGCTGATGTGTACGACATCATTTCGACGCCGCCAGCAACGATCAGGTCTTCCATGCCGCTCATGATACTGGCCGCTGCCATGTTCACTGCGCTGATTCCGCCTCCACAGAAGCGATCTAGCGTAACGCCTGAGGCTTTGTTGGAATAACCTGCATCCAGGGCCGCCATTCGACCTATGCAGGCACCCTGTTTTTTAAACTGGCTACTACAGCTTATTATTACGTCATCGATTTCCTCCGTCGTGAGGGAATTTCTTTCGGCCAGCGCCGAGAGAACCGTAGACAACAACTTTTGTGGATGGATTTCCCAGAGCGCTCCCTTACCCTGTTTTCCCACACCCCTCGGAGTTCGGGCCGCGTCAATGATCCAGGCTTCAGACATAACTTGTTCCTTAATGTGTTTTTTGATTTGTGATTAAGAGGCTGCAGAGACGCCTTGGGCGTCACTACGTCGTACCAGCTTGCCTGGCAGGGCGCCGCTGTGCTGCCCATTGTTGAAGATAACTTCGCCAGATTTAATGGTGATCTCGTAGCCTTCAGCACGTTGCACAAGGCGCCTTCCACCTGCGGGTAAATCGAACACTGCTTCGGGTCGGTGTAACCGGAGCCTGTCAAAGTCGATAACGTTAATGTCTGCGATCATGCCCTCAGTGAGTAGTCCCCGGTCGAACATACCATAGGCGTTTGCTGTACTGGAGGTGAGTGACTTCACAATAAACTCCAGTGACATTTTGTCACCTCTGGTTCGATCACGACCCCAGTGAGTCAGGATGAATGTGGGCATTCCTGCGTCAGCGATCACACCGCAGTGTGCACCACCATCGCTTAGTCCGAACAATACGTTCGGGTGTTCCAGTAATTTCTTTTGATAGTCCAGCGAAAACTCCTGATAGCCGCCGAGTGGCTGATAGAAGAGTTCCTTGCCGCCATTGGCAACAAGCATGTCATACATGACATCCATAACGTCAAGGCCGCGGGCTTTTGCGATACCGGCAATACTTTCTTCAGGCAGAGGTTCGTAATTTGGATTCTCTCCTAGAGGGAAAACCTGTCCCATCAGACCTGGAAGGTCCTGCATCAATCCGCCCTTTATGATGGATTGTTCTGAGAGTATCTGGGCTTTTGTTGCTGGTTCGGCAAGTCGCGCCAGTAAAGTGTCGTGGTCAAGGTTCGCAAGTTCGTTGCGCCATGTTGGATGACCTACAAAAGCATTGAAGCTGGATTGCAGCCCGTGCAGGACACCTGTTGGGCGACCAGCAGCCTGAGGCCTGATCTCACGACCTTCAGCTCTTGCCTGTTCAGCAAGCTTATACATCTTGCCGTTTTCGTAGGCCGGTGCCGTTGTGGCGATGAGTGTAACGGTCAAACCGGTCTGCTTCTGGAAGTCAGTTATCCATGCCCACTCTTTGTCATCTCCCAGGTGATCAGACACAAGTTCGAAGACGGAATTTTTGAGTCCTTTCATGCCCAGGCCAAGGGCCAGCATTTCATCATTGCCGGAGAAGGTGCCTGGCATATATTCGCCATGAATATCTTTGTGCAGCAGGGTTTTGGAACTTGAGAACCCGAGGGCCCCTGCTTCGACGCCTTCACGAACCAGCACTGCCATTTCCTCGACCTCTGCCTGGGTTGGTGCGTAATCCGTATTACAACGCTCACCCATGACGTAGGCGCGGATAGCACCGTGAGGAACCTGTGTTGCAACATCTATTGCGCGTGGTATGGACTCCAGGGTGTCCAGGTATTCCGGGAAGCTCTCCCACTGCCAATCGATACCCTCGGACAGCGCGGCGCCTGGAATATCTTCAACGCCTTCCATCAGCTCAATCAGGAAGTTTCGATCATCTGGTTTCACCGGGGCGAACCCAACACCGCAATTCCCCATCACAACAGTAGTGACGCCGTGCCAGCTGGAGGGTGTAAGCAAAGGGTCCCAGGTTGCCTGGCCATCGTAATGTGTGTGGATATCAACCCACCCGGGGGTGACCAACTTGCCTTTTGCGTCGATCTCGTTGGTGGCTGGACCTGTGATCTGCCCGATTTTGGCGATCTTGCCATCCTTTATCGCGATATCAGCAACAAAACGGTCGTTTCCCGTTCCATCGATAATAGTGCCGTTTCTAACGATCGAGTCATACATAGAGTTCATTCCCTGGTTTCAGGCTTAAAAATAGCAACAATCAGTGACAGAAGTCACCTGATTCGATCATCAATAGCGATGATGGCCCGCTTGAGAACTTAACTGGGGCTCATCAAAGCCTGTTCTAACTTTACTTCTACCAGCTGCTCAGTCGGGTAGACGGCTGGCCCAAACTGGTTGTAAACAGCGACATCCGCCGCGTCGCGGCCATAGCCCAATGCGACATAACCGCCGCGCTTTGATTCCTGGGTAGCATCAAATGTGTACCAGCGTCCGGCGACGTAGGCTTCGAACCAGGCGTGTAGCTCCATTGGCCTTAAATCATAAAGGTAACCGACTACCAGGCGGGCAGGGATACATAGGCTGCGACAGAGTGCAATACCGAGATGTGCAAGGTCTCTGCAAACACCCGATTGCTGCAGGTTGATTTCAACGGCGGAAAGCGGCGTGTAGCTGCTGCCGGGCTCGTAGCTGATGGTTTGTTGCAACCACTGCTTGATGGCCTCGATCTGGTCGTAGCCTGGTTTCTGGTCTGCGGTAATCTGCATTGCCATCTCGCCAAACCTGTCTGATTCACAGTAGCGACTGGGAAGCAGGTACTTTAAAACACTATCAGGCAGGTACTGGACTCCGACAAAGTCACCTCCAGGTTCCACGTCAATCCAGTCTGTTGTTTTGACGCGAGCCGATGTTTGAATCTTGAATTCACCAGGCAGAGCAACTAACCGCTGGCACAGGTTTCCGTAGTCGTCAGTAAACTCAACCGCGGGTACGCTCGGGAACAGCAAATATTCCTCGCTTGAAATCCACTGTTGGGCGCCACTTCGTGGGCGTAGCATCAAGATGAATGGCGTCGGCAATTCGATATAAAATGTCAGTTTACAGCTTGTCTGTAACAGCATGATGCTTCCCTCGGTCCGCACTATAGCAAGTAAGCTATCTTGGGATGCGTTTGTGGCCGTCGTCTTACTTTTTCCTGTAGCGCTTAATCAATTTTTTCAATCTGCTCGAAAAGAGCAGATGTCACCCTGGGTAGGTCGCTTTCGTTGATCTTCGAACACAATCCGGAGTATTGCCGGATATAATATTGGACAGTCAGAGCGTCGTATCGCGATCAACTTTTTCTTCGGGTCACCTTCACTGGAAGATGGGTATAACCGTTTACAAATGACGAGAAGGTTCGCTCTGGTTCCGCGAGAACCTCAATTTTCTCAAATCGCGTGAGAATTTCTTCCCATAGTATTCGAAGTTGCAATTCAGCAAGCCGGTTGCCCATGCAACGGTGTATGCCAAAACCAAAGGAAAGGTGCTGCCGAGCATTGTGGCGTTCGATCTCCAGTTCGTCGGCATTGTCGAATACATCGGAGTCGCGATTTCCAGAGGCGTACCACATGAGTATTTGATCACCTTGTTTGATCTGTTTACCGCCAAGGTCACAATCGCGATTCGCAGTTCTTCTCATGTAGGCCAGAGGCGTTTGCCACCTGATGAGTTCTGCGACCATTTTCGGAATCAGCGCGGGATTCGCAATGAGCTTGTCATACTGTTCCGGAAACTTGTTCAGTGCATAGACACTACCAGACATGCTGTTCCGGGTGGTGTCGTTGCCACCTACAATCAGTAGCAGAAGATTTCCCAGGTAGTTCATAGGGGAAATGTCTTTGGTGTCATCGCCGTGTGCGAGCATGGAGACAAGATCGTTGCCGGGGTTTTTCAACCGCTCGTCCCAGAGCCCCGTGAAATATTCAAGGCATTCGAGCAACTCAGTGCGTCTTTGTTCCTCCGACTCGATAATGCCGCCTGGCTGAGGAATGGCGAAGGTGATGTCTGACCATCGCGTTAGTTTTCGTCGGTCTTCGAATGGGAAATCGAAGAGCGTTGCCAGCATCATGGTGGTTAGTTCGATAGAGACAGTGTCCACCCAATCGAATGTTTCATCTTCGGGCAAGGAATCCAAGACCTTGCAGGTGCGCTCGCGAATCAACGGCTCCATTTCGACAAGATTGGGTGGTGCGACTGAACTGGTAACGGTTCTGCGCTGGTCGTCGTGTTCTGGGGGATCCTGAGCAATAAAGGTTGTTATGCCCAATGCACCCTCTGGCAGTTCAGCGTCAATGGGCAGACCGAGCGTTATGCCCTGTGCCGAGCTGAAATTCTGCCAGTCAGCATCCACTTTTTTGATGTCTGCGTATTTGGTCAGTGACCAGTATCGACCTGCAAGATCAGTTTGGTTGAAATGAACCGGGTCTTCAGCCCTGAGTCGTTCGAAATATTCCTTCCAGCGATGTTGGCTCCATAGATGGGGATTGATCGGGTTGATATCCTCGAGAGCAAGATCATAGGCCGACGGTATTACTGTGGATGATTCAGTGCCCTCCGATCCAGGTCTCGGTGAAAGGTTAGTTGAATCGTCAGAACTGGTTCGAGCTTCACTCATTGTTTTTCTCTGGCGTTAATCAGGTTGGTCCAGGATAGTCAGGGTTGTGATTGTAATGCTCAATGTGGTCGACGTAAACATTGCCGAACGGTAAAGGGCCAGCTTCAGCGGGTAACAGCTTGGAATTGGACACTTCGGCAGGATGATATGCTTGCATCTCTGCCTCAATACCGTCGCTGCCTTCAGGCCATTACATCAACGCTCGCCTATGGGGACTTAATTAATGCCAACACGTAATGTGATGGTCTTATTGATTAATAAAATGCCTTATCTGTCGTGCCGGGCTAAACCATGATTAATAGACCGCATATTGAAAAGCCTTTTGGCGCTCGATTCCTGATATTCGTGACTTGTATTTGACAACACGGAGCCTGATGGAAGTCTATTTTCAAAGTGTAATGGTTTGCGTCAAGGAAGGCGGTATGGGAAATTGTCGCGATCTACTAACCTGATCATTAAACATGCGAATATCTGATATTGAAAACTCCACTGTGCCTTACTTTAAGGGTAACTTTGCGCCGGTTCAGCAGGAACACAATGAACCTTGCCTGGAAATTATGGGTGCGGTTCCAGAGGCGCTCAATGGGGCGTTCCTGCGTATTGGCGCAAACCCGGTGTTCGTTAATGACCCGGAGTCTTACCATCCTTTCGCCGGTGATGGCATGATCCATGAGGTCTTTTTTGACCTGGGTAAGGTCACCTATATCAACCGGTTTGTTGAAACCGAAGGCCACCTGGCAGAGCAGAAAAGGGGCGGTGTCATATGGGACGGGCTAAAGACGAAACCTGAAGATGCGGAGCAATATGGAGCTTCCAAAAATATCGCCAATACAGCCATGATCTACCATGCAGGTAAGTTCCTTGCGTTGCAGGAGGGAGCCCGTCCTTTCGAGCTTAAACTGCCTAACCTTGATCCTGTCGGAGAGGTTGATTACGAAGGTCGTTTGAAGCATCCCTTTACCGCGCACCCAAAAATTGATCCGCGTACCGGCGAGTTGGTCACGTACGGATACAACGTGACAAGCAAACCGTACTGCTCGGTTTCGCTGATCAGCAAAGCGGGTGAGCTTATCCATACAACCGACGTCGACATACCCAAGCCAGTCATGATGCATGACTGTGCGATTACCTCTAACCACACTGTAATCATGGACCTGCCGTGTGTCTTTGACTTTGGGCGCATGGCCGAAGGCAAGAGCATGTTGTATTTCGAAGAGGAAAATGGCTCACGTTTTGGTGTGCTGGCTCGCGGTGCAGATGGCAATGAGATTAAGTGGTTTGATGTTGATAGTTGCTATTGCTACCACACAGTCAATGCGTTTGAGGACGGTGATGAAATCGTTGTCGAGGGCTGCAGGTCAGAGCGCAACAGCATTGGCGATGAGGTAAAGCCGCAGCCGGGAGATCGCAGCGATCTGCCAATGCTGCACCAGTGGCGTTTGAATCTTAAAACAGGAGAAGTGCGAGAGAAGTCCCTGGATACTAAATGGGGCTGTGAGTTTGCGCGGATTAATGAGGATTATATGGGTATTCGAAGCCAGTTCACCTACGCGGCCAGAATCGCCGGCGATACCTTGGAGTCCGGCTTCGACGGCATTATTAAATATGACCTGGTGAATGAAACCAGCGTTCACTATCCCTATGGTCCTGGTCGATTAGGCGGTGAGCCAATCTTTGCGCCCAAACCTGATGCGCTGAATGAAGAAGACGGTTGGGTTATCGGTTTTGTCTGGGATGAAAAACTTCATCGAAGCGAATGCATTGTTCTCGACGCGGCAAGGTTTGAAGATGGACCCATTGCCCGTGTTGTGATGCCGGCACGAGTGCCCTTTGGTTTCCATTCAGCGTGGGTCGATGAAAAGACCTGGAGCGCACAGGGATAAGGTTACGTTGCCTGGATGAGTTAAATGGATAAATCGTTGCTGCTCGACGCGATTGTTGGCGAGATCACCTCTGCATTGAACAATTCTCTGGCTGCTGCCGAAGAAGCGCGAGCAACGGCGACAAACAAAGAGAATGCCGCTGAAAACAAGTACGACACTCTGGGTCTGGAAGCTGCCTATCTCGCACATGGACAATCAGAGCGTGTGGTGCAGTTGGAGAAGGATCTGGCGGTGTATGTTTCTTTAAGGGAACACCTGAAGGATCATGCCATCGTAGAAGTTGGCTCGGTGCTGAAACTCGAGCATGAAACAGGAGAAGCCCGTTTCCTGTTCATCGGTCCTGCGAGCGGCGGTCTGGTGGTGAGTATTAATGGTGTCACAGTCACCGTGATCACGCCTGATTCACCCTTAGGAAAAGCCTTGCTGGGTGGAGGTGTTGATGATG
>DTZW01000328.1 GCA_012961165.1 Gammaproteobacteria bacterium
ATTTCCTTCACCACAACAGGGCAGGCATCTGCATCGACCCAGATAGTCAATTTAAAAGTTTTCCTTGTGTGTTCTCAGATCCAGTTCAAGTGTCCAGGCATTCCTGGGCTGGCGATAGAGATACATGTAAGCCTCTGCGATACCAGTTAATCCGATTAGTCCGTCCTCACCTGCCATCTCTGCGAACTTGGGGTAGGCCGTGACGACCTTCTCTCCCATAATTCCGCCATCGATCACGATATGACCGAGGTGAATTCCCTGGGGTTGGAACTCCCGGGCAAGACTCTGGGCCATTGCACGCAGTCCTGCTTTGGCGGCCGTGAAAGCAGCAAAGTTGGGTTTGCCTCGCATAGAGGCACTGGCGCCCGTAAAGATAAGGGTGCCTGCTGCTCGTTCCAGCATGGCCTTTAGCGCCGCCTGAGCGAACAGGAAGCCACCCAATGTACAGACCCGCCACGCGTTCTCAAAGTATTCTGCTTCCATGGTGAGAAAATTGCCGGGGAAGTTGTTGCCTGCGTTGTAGATGGCAAGATCGATGGGGCCGATAACCTCTGCCTTTTTGATCAGTGTGTTTACGGAAGTTAGGTCGATCGCATCAGCTACGATACCAGTCGCTTGGCCGCCGGATGAGGAAATTATTTCCACCACGGCGTCCAGGTTCGTCTGGGTGCGACCAGAAACGATGACATGCAAGCCTTCCTCTGCTGCTTTTACAGCCAGGTAAGCGCCCAGACCTTCGGTCGGACCGACGCCAAGAATAACAGCGGTTTTGGTCATGAATAATTACCTCTACCAGTTTTCACCAAATGGTCGAATGACAGTATCAAACGTCCATGCGGACTTGGGTTGATGGGCGACTTGCCAGACATGTTCTGCAATGTCTTCCGGGTAGCAGAAAAAGTCATCTGGTTTGTCTGCGTATCGTTCACGTGTCCAGGGAAGGGAGATAACTGCGTCGATTGCAACGTAGGCTACATGAACGCCTTTGGGCCCTGCGTGCCGTGCCATAGACTCTGCCAGAATGCGCTGGGCTGCTTTGGTGGGTGCGAACCCGGAGAAAAAATCCTTGCCGCGATATGCAGAGGTGTTGCCTGTACAGACGATTGCACCATGACCCTTCTCTATCATGGCGGGCGCCAGTTCCTGCCCAAGCTGGAGCAGGGCCATGGTGTTGACCTCAAAGTTCTTCATTAAGGTGGAGGGTTTGATAGACAGGAAGTCCCCAAATGCGCCACCAACGGCATTGTGAATGACGACATCCGGATCCCCTAGTGACTGCCGGATCTTACTTAACGTTGAAGAAAGGACCTCAGGGTCTGACACGTCACAGGTGAACGGAGTAGCGGATTCAATCTCACTTGAAAGCTCGTTTAGTCGTTCAGTGTTTCGCGCGATCATAGCTACCCGGTAATCAACCGCGAAGCGCCTGACGATAGCAGCGCCGGTGCCAGGCCCAACGCCCGTAACAAGGCATAGTGGTTTCATAGCTAATTCAAACATTATGTGGGTTATTATCATAACGATATGAGTACAACTCTGCCATGACGGACTAAATTGGCCGTGCAGCGACGTCCGCTCTATGAATAACCACACTTGAAACGAGATATGTTCGATGACCAGAAAGTTTTTCATTACTGACGTATTTTCTGAGGGGTCATACGCGGGAAATCAACTTGCAACGATGCCAGATGCGTCTGGGATATCCACGGAAGAAATGCAGCGGATTGCGAGGGCTTTCAATTTTTCGGAAACGACATTTATTACCGGTGGTTCTCTCGAGAAGGGATTCGATGTGCGGATTTTCACGCCCAATAGAGAGCTGCCGTTTGCGGGCCACCCTACGCTCGGTACCAGTTACCTTATACGAAACAAGATTTTAAAATCGAATGTCGGAGAACTGACGTTGAACCTGGGGGTTGGACCGATCCCCGTCACGTTCGCAGACGACGGCATACTATGGATGACGCAAAACCAGCCGGAGTTTGGCACTTCGTTCGATCCGGCTGATGTTGCTACTGATCTTGGTTTGGAGCCGGCAGATATTGATGCAAGGTTTCCCTGTCGAAACGTTTCAACTGGCCTGGAGTTCTTGCTGGTACCGCTGGTTTCTTATGCGGCGCTGAAGAATGCCTATGTGAGCCAGGGTCAGTTAGCACAATCGTGTTTCCTGTTTTGTGCAGGCGGGTACAACTCGGAGCAACGAGTCCAGGCGAGGATGTTTGCGGCGGGATTGGGGGTCATGGAAGATCCGGCAACCGGCAGTGCTAACGGTTGTCTGGCGGCGTACCTTGCTGAGTATGAGTATTTTGGCCCTGGCCCGGTTGAGGTGAGCGTGGGGCAGGGGTATGAAATTGAGCGACCCTCACAGCTCTATCTGCAGAGTGAGAAACGTAGCGATGAATTCTCGATTCGTGTTGGTGGCAAAGTGCGACTGGTAGCTGAGGGAGAGTGGAAGGTTTAGCGTTTAATTCAAGCGCGTGATTTAGGGTTCGGCATCTTCCTTGATGATCTCGATTTTCGCGTAGAGTTCAATAAACGCAACGAGTTGTCGGTCAATGAGACCGC
>DTZW01000329.1 GCA_012961165.1 Gammaproteobacteria bacterium
GCGCATCGCCCGTGTCGAACACCTGGTCGACGCCTCGATACATGATTCCTGCAATTCCGCACATAAGCTATCAATCCTCCCAAAATTTCTACGGTGAGGCCAAGCCGCGAGCCTACGCCGTTCCCGTCACAGATTCAACAGGTGGAAACAATGTTTCTTTGTAGGAAATATTTTCGCTCAAGGGGTCAAAATAAACCCGGCTGAGAGGCCGGGTTCAGATTCTGACCGGAAACCAAGGTCAAGACGAAGCGAGATAGGACTCCATGGAGTCGTCCATTGCCTCGAGCCAGGGGGTGTGATGAGCTGGCTGCATATTTCCTGTCATTAGCGAGCGATAAGCGTTGTTACGGAACGTCATGATGTCTTCATGCTTGTGATGCTCCCACTCCATAAAGGTTTTGTTCACGCCTTCGACATCAAAACTGGGGTAGTCGGTTTCATTAATCAAATCCTGAACATAATCACCCTGGAACCAGATCATCTGCTCATCGTCCTCGAGCTTCTCTTCGCGAGCGCGCCAGACCTGACTGTGCCGAACCATCTCTTCTTGGTCAGGTAAGGTGATGCGTCCAAGAATCGCATCCCGGGCGTACCACGCCTGGGCGTCAAACATATTGAAAGTGTAGAACTGATCCTGCATCCCCAGGTACATCAGTTTGGGGTTTGCCTCCCAGAAAATACCTTTATACAAATCAAGCGGCCAAAGGCGGTTGCCGGTCTGCAGGCGTAATTCGTCAGGAAGGAACGGAAAATGATGCAGGTACCCCGTGCACATAATAATGGCGTCAATTTCCCTGCTACTGCCGTCCTTAAAGTGACAGGTATTTTTTTCAACCCGGGTCAGTAACGGCACCTCTTCCCAGTTATCAGGCCAATGAAAACCCATCGGCGCAGTGCGATGCGAGCAGGTGATAGAACGGGCGCCGTATTTGTAACACTGTGAGCCAATATCCTCCGCAGAATAACTCGTACCGATAATGAGGAGGTCTTTATCCTTAAATTCCAGTGCATCCCGAAAATCATGGGCGTGCATCACTCGTCCGTTAAACGTTGCAAGGCCCTCAAAATCCGGCACATTCGGCGTTGAGAAATGCCCACTAGCCACAATCACATAATCGAATTCTTCGGTATAGCTGTGACCGTCGACCAGGTTCTGAACAGTAACCGAGAAATTATCCTTATCTTCGTTGTACTGGACCCAACGGACTGGGCTGGAAAAACGAATCCAACTTCGGACACCGGCTTTCTCAACACGGCCCTTGATATAGTCCCACAGCACGGCGCGTGGCGGGTAGGAGGCGATCGGCCGACCGAAATGCTCCTCGAAAGTGTAATCGGCAAACTCCAGGCACTCTTTAGGGCCGTTGGACCACAGATAACGGTACATGCTGCAGTGCACCGGTTCACCGTGCTCGTCTGTACCTGTGCGCCAGGTATAGTTCCAGATCCCGCCCCAGTCGGCCTGTCGCTCGAAACAGACCACTTCGGGAACCTCGGCCCCTTTCTCGGCTGCCGACTGGAAGGCCCGCAATTGCGCCAGGCCGCTAGGCCCAGCCCCGATTACCGCTACTCGCTTCGTCATTTAACTTAACTCCTTCGATTCTCTAAATATTCCACGCTTAAACAGACCATTTTAATTTCCGACCTTTGGGGTAGTCGCCCTTCTTCGAGCATTTCAGGTTTGCAGGGGCCACCCTAATGACTAGAAATGCTCAAAGCAATGATTCGGCTACCAAATTTTACAAATTCACGTTGATTGGATCGAAAATGGTTGTTAGTTAGAATTATTATCTTGGTTGAATATTCTTGGCCTTGAAATCTAAACTGTCTGGACTCACAGGGAAACCCGTCAACGCCGCTTCATGAACCTAAGCAACGGGCAGCGCAATAACCACCGCGCAACGGGCAACGGGCAACGGGCAACGGGCAACGGGCAACGGGCACAATACATCGTTGAACGATTAACTTCAGCTCGAGATAGCACTCGATAAGGCAGATATTATGACAACAACCACGAAAGAAGGATCGGGCATCTCCCGAAAGATCACCAACCTCAACAGTTCTGTGTTTACCCCATATGATCTTGAGGGGCCAATCCAAAAAGACATACATCTGTTGAATATCAGCTACGACCGCACCAGCGGGACTGGCTGGTACGTTATGCGCATGGACCCCGGAGCAACTACAGTTGCCCATGAACACCAGAAGCTTGAGGAGTTTCTTATCCTGGAGGGCGAGTTGATCGAAAGTGACGGCACCGTTTTAACCACCGGCGACTTTGTCAGTTACCCGCCTGGCACGAGTCACAACTCAAGAACCCATACCGGATGCCTTCTCATCGGACTTGATCGAACACCCGAATGACGCTTCATCTGACAAAGGATCAAATAGATCGATTCAATGCTGATGGATTTCTCATCGTTGAAGACCTGGTCGATAAGAAAACTGTTGTACAACTGCGGGAACGATTTGATCGCTTGTTTCAAGGAGATTTTCATACCGGAATCAAGCCTGATGAGGTGAACTGGCAGCAAGGAAAGAGCGATCCCCTATTAACTCGC
>DTZW01000330.1 GCA_012961165.1 Gammaproteobacteria bacterium
TGTTTGAAACCACTGATTGCTACCGCGCGCGATGAAGAAACGTTGTTACAACGAAAAGAGATCGCAAGGCAGCGACTGGCCTTTTACTGTTCTACACCGGCATATGCTCGCGCATTCCACCTTTATGGCCTGGAAGACCTCTGCGCTGAGCTTGCTGCAGCGAGTAAACGTCAGGCCTGGGATCGAATGGCTTTGATGATTGACGATGACGTGTTAGATGAATTTGTCGTCGTTGCCCGTTATGACGAACTCGCCAAGACGATAGAGCAGCGTTACGCTGGGCTGATCGACCGCATTGAAGTCAGCATTCCCATCGTTGATGAAGCGGATAAAGAATCGCTCGACCAAATTGTTAAGGATATCAACGCGATTAGGTAACGTAGCTGTGGAATGCACTCGGTGCTCTTCCTGCTGCGATAAGTGTGGCCGCGATGTTGGCACCGGCAGTGGGCGGGAGATTGTTGGAGTACGGTGGTACTGGTCTGTTCCTGGGTTTTGTCGCCGTAGTGTTGACGATCGCCCGTGGCCTGTTTTTGTATGCTGCCCATCTCTTAGCGAGGCAGAAGCTATAGCCTGGCACCAACACCTGTTCTTGCCAGAAATCATTTCCTGCACTATCTGTATTTACTATCGTTTTAATATCAATGGTCTCGATGTCGCAGATCTGCTGGCCGAATGACGCATCACTTTCAGCTACGAGATTAACGGTCTTTGGTGTATCAAGCTTGCGATCCCTCTTATGGTTCTCTTGCTAGTCTTCTCGTTACTATCTCTCTTATCGGGTGGTAGTTACGCATCCATGCTAGGTCACGTTCCGTTACATTAGTGCACATTGGCATCAACCCCGGTTTACAAGACGCCCCTACAATCTCCGCCCATAAACCAAATATGTAAACGGGTGAACACCATGTACAAGACTATCCTGGCTTTCTTACTCATTGCCCTTACGACGGGTTGTTCTACTTATAGCGGCACACAATCTACTGCTGAAATGGAATTCTGCTGGGAAAGAGGCATGAACTTTCAATGGATTGAAGAGTTTGACGCGGGTTGTGTTGATCCGACTGCTGATGCCAGGCCAATGCGCATTGCCAAAATAAAGTGGTTAGAGGCGAATATGGGCACGCTGGCCGGGAAGATTTCTCATGGCGCCACGAGAAACATCTAGGGCATGGGGTTGTTATTAAATAATTTAAATCTGGAGAAATGAAATGAAACAGCATAATGCGGAAGCTCAAAATAACGCTGGCGTGAACTACGCCAAAGGCGAAGGGGTCCCCCAGGATCATAATAAAGCAGTGAAGTTGTTTCGGCAGGCTGCTAATCAGGGATTAGCGGATGCTCAGAGTAACCTTGGTCTGATGTACACCAGTGGCGAAGGGGTTCCCGAAGACCGTAACGAAGCCATGAAGTTGTTTCGGCAGGCTGCTAATCAGGGATTAGCAGATGCTCAAAATAACCTTGGCCTGATGTACACCAGTGGCGAAGGGGTTCCCGAAGACCATAAAGAGGCCACGAAGTGGTTTCGGCTGGCGGCTGATCAGGGGAATGCCGAAGCCCAATATAACCTTGGCGTGGCGTATGACAATGGCCTTGGGGGTCCCGAAGACCATAAAGAAACTCTGAAGTGGTATCGGCTGGCCGCTAATCAGGATTATGCCGCTGCTCAATATAACCTTGGTGTGATGTATCGCAACGGCGAAGAGATTCCCGAAGACGATAAAGAAGCAGTGAAGTGGTTTCGTCTGGCAGCTGATCAGGGATATGCCGCTGTTCAATATAACCTTGGTTCGAGGCGTGCCGAGGGCTGGTGGGTTCCAGAGGACAACCAACTGAGCTACAGCTGGTCCAGCATTGCCAGGGAAAATGGTTTTAACGTCGATAAGGCCAGAGAATTAATCAAGAGTCGCGTGTCTCAAGCCGACATAGCAAAAGAACAACGAATGACTAGCCAGCGCACCACCGCACCAACCCCAAAAGATGTCCAACAATACATCTCGAGCCACGGGTATGCCGCCGCTCTAAAAATATTCTCCGAAGTTGTAATAGAAAAAATACCGAACCGCGAACTTGCATACATGTTTACTCTTGAAGAGCTGGATGGTGCCAGGCAGGGAAATGAATACGCAATGAGCTATGCAAAGAATAGCGGCATTGACCCGGCAGAATACATAGGCGCACTTGAAACCTCTAATTCGGAGGTAGATAGCCCGAACGGGCCACAGCAAACATTGTTGAGGCTGGCTATTGCACTAATGGAAGACCGTGAACTGGCGGCTAAATTTAAGTGCGATGTTGGTGATACGGTCATGCAGCACTTTGGGATTGGAGCATATGATCCGAGTTATAAATCGAGAGAGTTTCGATTTGAGACTTATCAAGAAGCAGCTGTTTGGGCGCGGCGAAATCCGGGGAGTGCAGTGACCCGAAGTTCGGATGGTTCTTGTTATATCCCCAAATTAACATCAGCCTTAGCTTAATAAGGAACAAAGTCGTTGGCTTGAACTGGAAGAGATGTCGAGTCCCCTCAATATCAATTGTTTGGGTGATGTATGAAAA
>DTZW01000331.1 GCA_012961165.1 Gammaproteobacteria bacterium
CAAAAAAAACGCTTCGTCAAATCCGCCGATCTGATGATGAACCTTGGCTCTGACCATCATACAGGAGCCAGATACTGCATCGACCGGGGTTGGTAAAGTGGGCAGAGGGTCTAGGGTTAAATCAAAGGTAGGAAGCCTTAGGCTCGAGAAGGTCGAAGAAGCCACTTTCCCCAGGCTTCGCACAAGATTAGGGTCACAGCGGCGACCGCCGTTTTGCTCTCGCCCTTGGAAGTCGACTATGAAAGCCCCACAAGCGCCACAGCCAGGGGCTAGATCAAGATGGCTTGCCATCTTGGCGACGGTGCCAGGCAAGGGAAAAGCATCAGGATTGAGAAAAAGCAGGTACTTGCCGGCCGCTATTCGGGCCCCAATGTTGGCCGCAGACCCAAAGCCAACGTTTTCACCGACACAGATCAGGTTCACGTTACTATCGGCACGAAGATAATCTGCGCTCTTATCACTCGATCCGTTATCGATGACGATTATCTCAAGTTCGTCCGAAAGGCTTTTAAGATTAAGGACAGATTCAGCCAAAAATCGGCCAGAATTGTAGTTAACAAAAATTACTGAGACTTTCTCCACGGCAATGAGTGCAGCAACTTGGGAATCTTCAAAGAACTAGCAATGCTAGTTCCCGATAAACCCCGGCATTCGATTTACTGGCTGCCCCCGTAAGTGTGCCGGACTTCATAGGTCGGTTTGTCCTGGGATTCGTGGTATGTACGTGTCTGTAGTTCTGCCAGGAGTCCAACGGTAATGAACTGAAAGCCGAGCAAAGTGAGCAGTATTCCGGCAAGCAGCGCCGGGCGGTCTGCAAGCGCGATCCCGAAGAACACCCGTTCAACGAACAACCAGCAAAGAATGGTACCGCCAGCAGCACTGCTTGCGAGG
The DNA here is from genome assembly GCA_012961165.1 of Gammaproteobacteria bacterium. Taxonomy (GTDB): domain Bacteria; phylum Pseudomonadota; class Gammaproteobacteria; order Pseudomonadales; family Azotimanducaceae; genus UBA9659. The sequence goes on from DTZW01000331.1 coordinate 892, forward strand.
CCAATACCGCCAAAGAAATGGATCGGCCGACTTGAATAGCCCATTAGAAATTTAACCGTCAAAAGATCTAACAGAACCCGAAATGTTCGAGACAGGCCATATTTGGAGACACCTGATACCCGCGGGTGATGTCGTACTTTAACTTCTGTCATTCTGACGCCATACCAGCTTGCTATTGCCGGGATAAAACGATGCATTTCGCCATATAGGCGTAGGTTTTTAGCCACGTCCCGACGCATCGCTTTTAACGTGCAACCGTAGTCATGCAACTTAACCTCGGTCGTCATCGATATTAGGGAATTAGCCATTCGGGATGGCAGTAGTCGGAGCCAGAGTCCATCTCGCCTTTGATGCCGCCATCCACAGACCAGATCCATGCCCTTGTCGATTTCACTAAGCAACAAGGGGATATCGCGAGGGTCGTTCTGGCGATCAGCGTCCAGCGTAATCACCACAGCACCATTAGAATATCGAAGACCCGCAGCGATTGCTGCGGTTTGACCGAAATTTTTGCGAAACTCGATGACTCGAACACAAGGATTACCCATTTGAAGGCCCTGAAGGATCTCCAACGAGTCATCAGTGCTGCCATCGTCAATAAATAACACCTCGTAGGAGCGCCCAACCGCCTCAAGCACCTCTACGATATCTTGATGCAGGGTTACGAGATTACCGACCTCGTTATAGACCGGCACCACCACCGATAACTCAATCTGGGCCATACTAAGCTCTAGCTAAACAGTTAGAAATACTAATCATTATCAAGCGGGCGAATCGAGAAATCCTCTACATCCAACCGCAGATTGGGATTGTAGTATGGATCACCTTTTTCTAGTATCTCGGCGTGGCGCGCCCCGAAGGCATCCACCTCTCGTTGAAAGCGCGCTTTTTTTTCTGGGGTATCCTCGTAGCCACGGCTTACAGACTCGAAGTGATAGGCTAATGCATATGGGGTAAACAAATTCCGATAGCCGGATTCTATCAGCCGCAGGCAAAAGTCGACATCGTTACAGGCAACCCCAAAATTGACTGCGTCAAAGCCGCCAATCTCTTCAAACATAGATTTTTTGCACATTAACAACGCGCCTGTGACCGCTGAGACGTTCTGAATGATATTCAGCCGGTTAAGGTACCCGCGGTCTCCACCAGGCTTGTGCTTATGGCTGTGCCCCGCGTAACCCCCAATACCAACGACAATGCCGGCGTGTTGAATAGTATCGTCTGGATAATACAATTTACCACCAACTGCGCCGATCTCCGGTCGTTGTGAGTGTTCTAACAGACAACTAAGCCAGTCTCCATTGATTACCTGAATATCATTATTCATCAATACAACGTGCGATCCGCGCGCTTTAGAGACCCCGAAATTGACCAGTTCGGAAAAGTTGAAAGGCCTATCGTAAGAGGCGAATGAAACCCTGTCAGACGCCGTTTCAAACCGATCCATGATTTCGATCGTCAATTCATCTACGCTTCCGTTGTCAATACCGAGTATCTCGAAATTTGAATAACGAGTCTTCTCAAGAACCGCGCCTATAGATTGTTGTAAAAACCTAGGTTCGTCCCGAAAAGGGATAATAATGCTAACCAGTGGACGATCCTTTATCTCGCGCCGCACGCGGAAAAAATGCGGTGCGTTCGCTGTAAGGACCTCCC
>DTZW01000332.1 GCA_012961165.1 Gammaproteobacteria bacterium
TCCTCAAGGCGTTGGCTAGATTGCTGAGATACTCTCGATTTGATCCACTCGGCCCTTCAGCCGAGAGAATTTGTCTGGCAATATCGATTTCATCTGCTGGCCCAAGGTAATCTAGATTATCAGGGTCTGCTACATACACCAGGCCCTGGGTGGTACTGCCATCGGTGAAATTCAGTGTTACCGATTCGCGGTGATACCCTCCCTTTTCCCGAAGGTCCAGATCCTCGATCACTTGTTGGTTATCAGACTTTGTACAATCGAATGCAACACCCCAACAATTACCCGATGGCTCGGATACCAATGTAACAACACGGCCAGGATGACCCGGCACACCTCTATGGTCAATCGACCCTTGCCAAAAACGCCGCACCCAATTATCGATTCGTGCTAAACGATGGGCATGATAGGAAAAATTAGGATTCCAAATTAATGAACCATAGCCAAAAATCCACATGATAAAAGAAGCTACCTCTGCTGATTCCAGCTGATCGGATTATGCCTGTAATTGCTAAACGGTATTGGTTAGTCCTCGCGACTGCGTCATCCGGAATGCTATTAGCCAGCTTGGACTTTAGCGTTAATGTTGGGCTTCCAGATATCGCAACAAACTTCGATGCTGACCTAATTGAAATTTATAAAATCATTACTGTTTATCTGGGGGCAACCGCTACGGTTCAGCTGATCCTAGGCCGAATTGCTGATGCTTATGGGCTGAAACGTATCTACATTCTTGGTCTAATCACCTACGGACTTGCAGTATTCCTGATTGGCATTGCAACCACTTTAGAAAGTGTAATTGTAACCAGGATTCTTCAAGCATTCGGCAACGCGATCTTTTTAGCGTTGTCCCCCGCTATAGTTACAGCAAGCGTCCCCGATAACTATCGCGGTCAGGCCTTGGGGTGGATGACAGCTATCGGCATGACCGGAATGATTCTTGGTTCATTCGGAGCTGGCTTTGTGATCGACCTTTATGGATGGCGTTGGATCTTCCTTGCCCGCGTCCCACTGGCAATTCTTGCCTTAGGAATGTCCGTCTGGTTTCTTCCTTCAGTCAGAAATTCTTCTAAAACAAATTTGGATCTAAATTCAGCAGCACTGATAGTTTTGAGCGTTCTATTTTTCATACTTTTTCTGCATCAAACACAGATAACCGGTTGGCTTTCGTTTAGTGCTCTGATTTACATTGCAGCATCACTAGTTGCCGCCTATTTCTTGTGTAAACGACAACTCACCATATCGACACCATTTATACCGAAGGGGTTGTTGCGTCGACGTGAAGTATCGATTGGCTTGGTTTGCAATTTTTTAATGTATCTTGCGGTTTTTGTTAATTGGTTTGTCCTGCCATTCTTTGTCGCCGAAATAGTCGGAATGGGGCCTTCCAGTATTGGCGTTTTGCTCACAATCCCCGCAGTATTCTTACTGGTTTCCTCGCCTCTCGGCGGAGCTTTCGCAGACCGCACTCACCCTGCCCTTATAAGCACCATAGGCATGCTAATCATCGTTGTCTCTCTAATCTCTTTCCAAACGGTAGACAACCTCTCCACAGGCTTTGGAATCGCCGCAAGAATGGCCGGATTGGGGATAGGCATGGGAATTTTTCAAAGCAGCAATCTAAGTTTAATTATGGGGAGCGTTAGTGCGCGGGAATTAGGTATAGCAGGCGGACTATCGGGACTGTCGCGCAACCTTGGAACGGTCTGCAGCGTCACAATTCTGGGATCGATATTTGTAACGTTAAAAGCTACAGGACAAGACCCAGTAGAGATCAGTTCGACACAGTTAACCGATACAGTGGCTGGCTATGTTGCCGCATTTAGATACGTCTATGGTATTGCTGCTGTCCTTGGTTTATTCGGCGCTCTCGTCAACTTCTGGCTGTGGCGGAGTCGATAATTGAGTGACCATTAACTTTTCAACATAAAAGTTGGCGGACCATCATTAACAAGCGCTACATCCATATGGGCATCGAACACACCTGTTTGTACGGGTATATCGCCGGTACGTATGTTTTCGACAGGCAGTTCATATAGTGGTTCAACGATCCCAGGATCAGCCACACGTAAGCTCGGTCTTAGCCCTTTGGTTTTGTCTACACCCAACGTAAATTGTATTAGCCTATTAATAGTGATTGATGGTGGGACTTAACCGCGCTCCACTATTGATAGCGGCCAGGTGTATATAGCAGATTGTGACAGGAAGGGGCGTTAATGCTGCCTGTACTCCGACCGGATCTCTATGGCACGCTGGCCACTCTGGAAGGTAGGTAACCATGGGCCGGGCGGCGGTCTCGTCGCCTCGAAAATCGCTACACGGGCTTGATGAGGTCGCCGCTGAGTGCGGTGGACCTGCGGCCGTCGGTCCCCACAGGAATCTCGCCATTCAGCGTAATCCGGTAGAGCTCGCGGCTGAAGTCAGTATCGAAAATATCGCCGATGGCCTGATGCTGGGTAGCACGGTTATCCCAAAACGCGATACTCCCCGCACTCCATCGAAACCGGACCGTGAACTCCGGCTGCAAGCAAT
>DTZW01000333.1 GCA_012961165.1 Gammaproteobacteria bacterium
ACCACAGACGACTGAACCACAGACGACTGAACCACAGACGCCCTACGAAATTTTGGGCGACCAGGGTATTAAAGATCTGGCAAGTGCCTTCTTTGATGCAATGGACGAGTTGCCGATAGCAGCGGACATTCGGGCAATGCACACAGAAAACCTGGATCACATCAAACGAATGATGTCTGCCTACCTGACTGGATGGATGGGCGGGCCGCCGGTATATCAGGCCATCAAGGGGACGGTTTGCCTGACTGATCCCCATGAACCCTTTCGCATCGGGCCAAAAGAAAGAGACCAATGGCTCGCCTGCATGGACGAAGCACTCAACAGGGTCGGTGCCAGTGATGAGTTGAAACAGATGCTGAAGGATCCGATGTACCATATAGCCGAAACTGTTCGCAACTGTGAAGATTCAACCCCTAGAAACAGTGGCCCCAATATCATCGCAGTCAGTTAACAACACCTGATGTAAATGGCCGCACATTACGCCTGTAAATAGATACTTTCCGCGTGCGTGATGAACACTGTGTGTATGCGGCTCGTATAACGCTTAACTTCTGGAGACCAGAATGCACATTGGTGTTTCCCTGCCGGTACGCGAAATGGAAGGTGATCTGACGGCTATCCGGGACTTCGCGCAAGCCGCCGAAGGCCTTGGACTGACGCACCTTCGGGTACCTGACCAGATAATGAGACCGGGAACCGGATACCTGCACGAACCGATGATGCTGCTCTCTTACCTTGCTGCTATTACTTCAACCATCGAACTGGTTCCCTCAGTCATCATTTTACCGGTAAGACAAACCGTTCATTTCGCCAAACAGGCAGCGGAACTCGATGACCTGTCTGGCGGGCGGGTTCGATTGGGTATTGGTGTCGGTGCAAGCGAAGAGGAATACCAGTATCTCAATATGGACTTTAGCAATCGTGGTAAGCGGTGCGATGAACAAATGGTTCTCTTAAAGAAACTCTGGACTGAAGAGGACATCGATTTCCAGGGAGCTTTCCACACGATCTCAGGTGCAAGCCTAAACCCTCTACCCAAACAACGGCCGATCCCGATGTGGATTGGCGCTCGCTCAATCCCGTCAACGCCCGTAGTAAAAAGGATCGCCCGGCATAGTGATGGCTGGTTTGTGCTCTGCTCCCCGGAAGACCTTGGCCAGGTGAGAGATGCAGTATTTACTGAAGCAGAAAAAATGGGACGCCAGCCTGACGAATTTGGCCAGGAGGCAGGCGTTGCGGTAGTTGGCCCCCGCGAGCACGAATGGAAAAGCCGGGTGTCCAACTGGAACTCCATGGGACTTACCCACCTTTGCCTGCGAACATTGGGGGGACATCTCCCCGTGCCACAACACTTAACAACACTGGAGCGGGTCATTGATGAAATACCCGTGGACGCCAGCTAGCAAAATCGAGCCGTAACTTATATGCAGACAACAGACAAACTCGAGTGCATTGAAAAAAATGCAATCGTTAACGGTATCCGGCTGACGTATTTCGAAAGAGGTATGGTCTTCCGAGGTGTTAAACCCACCCTACTCTTCGTGCATGCCACCGGCTTTCACGCACGAGTTTGGGACAAGATCATCAACGCATTAGGCGACTTTCATTCCATCAGTGTCGACCAGCGAGGGCATGGCCGCAGCGAGAAAAAGAAAACGCAGCACTGGAGTGAAGTGATCACTGATACCAGTGAAATGATTGAACAACTGGATCTCACCAACATCATCGCGATCGGGCACAGTATGGGGGCCCACGCCCTGATCGGTGCTGCACCGAAAGCTGAACACCGATTTTTGAAAATTATCGCCATAGATCCGGTGATACCGGAAGAAGCTGCCTTCATGGACGATACGCCTTCGCCGTTCAACAGTGCAGAGGAACACCCAACCGCAAAAAGACGAAACGAATTCGACTCAGCAGAAGAAATGGCGGAACGACTCAAACCCAAGGGATCTTTTGGTTTATTTGACCCGGAAATGTTGATGGATTACTGCCGGCACGGTTTACTGCCGAACGACAAAGGCAAAGGCTACGTACTTGCCTGTCCCCCTCATATCGAAGCCAGCGTCTACATGTCCAGCCGTTCCAACCATGACATCTACAACGCAGTGCGTTCGCTGTCTCTGCCAGTACTGATCCTTCGCGCGAAAGAACCTGCAAAGGATCGTAATGCCATGGATTTCAGTTCTTCACCGACCTGGCCGAAGCTCGCCTCCGAATTCAGTAACGGCCGAGAAATTTACTTCGCTGACAAAACACACTTTCTTCCTATGGAGATTCCTGAGGTAATAACCAAAATAATCGCGCAGGAAATCACTTCAGCACAGGAAGCATGACAGGCTTTGTTTAAGTGAGAATAAAGAAACCTGCATAGACACCACTGCCGAAGTCAGTGAGATTTTACACGAAGCCTTCCCTGAGCTTTAAGCTAACGAAGGATCTCGAGAAACTCGATTCCCGGATAGTGCGTCAATCTGGAAACGCCTTTCCTAAAGTCATCGACGATGACGATTGAGCCATCGTCCAGGAGACCAATACCTTCAGGTTGGAAATGGCGAAATTTCGGTAGTGAAAAAATATCGATCGAAGACACCCGTCTATCGATCTTTAAAAGATGGTTCGTAGAAACGATGTAATAGTGATGACTGGAAACGTCGATCGCCGTTGGTTGCGGGCCTTCCAGCGTTCCAAAACGCTCGTCAGGGATCACAAGATGCTCTCGAATCTCGTGAGTTTTGACATCAAATTCAAAAACAACAAGTTTGTTCTTATAGGATTCTTCGATAGGCACCTTACAGGGAAGCAGGAGCTTTCCGGATAAAAAATGCAGCCCCTCGAGTTCGCAGATAGACTCGAGCCCTGTGTCAAAAACAGTAAAATCGAGTGTCTGTGACCGTGCCTTCAGATCAACAGACGCCTGGTAGATCAGGCCATCACTGGTAACCAGATAAAGCGTCTCACCATTTAGCGCAATGCCTTCGAAATCCCGTTCAAATTCCGGCGACCCCAGCCATCCAAATGGCTCAATCGAATGATCAACCAGAGAGACGTGATAGATCACTGCAAATTCATCGTCATGCAACAGGATTGACTGATCTGTCATGACAGCAATCCCAGAGGCCTCATTAACAAACTCAGGTAACCACCACTGGTCATCCTGACCTGCGACCCGTTCCAGTTCAATGGGAGGCTCTGAGCGCGCATGCTCAGCGGACAAAGACAGAAAAAGGAGCCCGAGGAACCCCAATACCGCAGCGTTCAATCGGAGCCCCGGCTCAATACTATTAAGGCCGCTCACCCTCAATATAGTCGTCTATCAGTTCGTGATATCGACGAATTCTCGTTTCCTGCTTTGACAAATAAACACCTTTGAATCCACGTGAGCGAAAACCTTTTTGCTGTTGAATAAATACAGCGATATCCTGAGTGATTGTCATTCCCATGACTTCTTCACCAAACTCATAGACGACATGAGGAACCTCAGCATCCCGCGCCACCGGTCCAAGCATCGTTGCAACAGGTGTTGTCTCTCCTTCAGGTGCACTAGCGTACCACCAGTTATCGAATACACATTGCTCAGGGTCCAGCGTCGGGTGCGGCCTGGCCCTGAGGAAATGAAAACCGTCTGCCCAGATAGAAACAGCGAAGTTCGGAAACAGCGTGTAATGAAATGCATCAGTGAACTGCTCATCTGGTATTTTCTCGTAATGCACGTAACCACGTCCCGGACCCAGTTCTCGCTTCGCTTTCTGGAGAGCCTCTCGAGTATCCTCGGGCTTGCCCTTAAATTCATCAGGATCCAGCTCCCATCGACGTAACTCGCTCGCAAGCGGCTCCATGATATTGCCTTCTTCGTCAGTTGCACCAACACCGAATCCCCCTTTCATGATCATCCGGTTGTGACCTTCATCTGACAGGTCAAAACGGGTTTCCTTGAAATAGGTATCGATACCGCCACGAATTTTCTTGCGGTCGGTAGCCGGCGTTGCAGCCATGTGTACGGTTGGCACGTGGTATGACTCATTGAAATTATCAAGGACCACCTTCCAGTTACACGGAAGATTTACCGTCGGCGCTGCGTATCGTTTCCAGGATTGAATATCTCTTGCGTGCCACTCTTCCCATATAGGACCCAGATACTCTTTCAGACTGACACAGCCCAAATCCATATTGATCCAGACAAATCCTGCAAAGGTCTCGCAAGCTAGCTCTGCTAATCGGACCTTCCCGCAGGGGTTACCTTCCGGAAAATCCTCCTTGTCAGGCGCAAAATTTAACGTGCCATCAGGCATGAACGCCCAGCTATGATATTTACAGACGAACCTTTTTACGCTTCCTGTCTCCTCGGCAACGAGCGGATTACCACGGTGTTGGCAAACGTTATAGAAAGCCTTAACAGAACCGTCGGTTTGTCGAACCATCAGGATTGATTCCGGCCCAACTTCTTCCATTTGCCAATCACCAGGATTCGGCATCTCAGACTCCCGGCCAAGCAGGAGCCAGACTTTGGTCCACATCCCCTCCCATTCCGCGAGTGCAAACTCCTTGGAGGTATATCGGGCCCCTTCCACTCGTGACCCACGCGTTTCCTGTTCAGGGTAGGTGTCTATCTGCATGACTGACATGTTATTCACCACGTTGTAATCGATATAAAAATCGTAAGCCCCCCACTCTGGACAGTCAAGCAGAGGCAGGCATTCACGGCGTAGATTATTGATTCTCAGGTCAAAATTCTGCACATAGATGAACCTTTGGTGTAGCCTGCCCGCTAAATGTCTACCTCAACTGTCATCTCGAAACACCAGCTAACAGGCCTCTACGTCCTTACCGCTATCCTGATGGTAGGTTATGGCGCAATTTTTTCACTACTCGCCGAGATCCGGGATACCTTCGGGTTCAGCGCAACTGGTGTTGGGTTTATCGGTGCTGCGGCATTTGTCTCGGGCTTCATCGCCCAATTGGGTGTGTCACGCTACGCCGACCTGGGGTATGGCAACCTCATGATGAAAGCGGGACTTCTCTTCTGTATTGTCGCTACAGCATGGATGGTTTTCGCCGATAGTCTTCCAGAATGGATTGGTTCAAGGGCTGCGCTCGGTTTTGGCGCAGGGATAGTGCGACCGGCAATCAGGCGGCTCGTGCTTGTTGATGACCCAGCGAGCGCCGGGTATTCCCTTGGGGTTCTTGCGGCCTATGAAACTGCAGGGTTTCTCATCGGTCCTGCCATCGCAGCGTTCATCAACACATGGTTTGGGCTCAGTGAAACCTTCGTTGTGCTGACTATCCTGCTTGTTATCGTGTTTCCAGTGGTGCTAGGGGTGAATGTTCCTGCGGCGAAAACCCCACCCGGCAAAGCCATCGTTCTTGAGCTAATTAAATCACCGGCAATGCAATCGTGTCTCACCATGGGCGCCGCGTTCTGGATAACGATCGGTGTGTTTGAAGTCATCTGGGCCATCTTCCTTTCTGATCTTGGTGCAACCCAGATATTCATCGGACTCAGCATAAGCCTATTTGGGCTGCCAATGATATTCATTTCACCCAGGGCGGGTTCTCTTGCGCAGCGTCGTGGACCACTGAAGGTCGCGACCCTGAGTATTGGGGTCGCTATCGTATGCATGTTCAGCTATGGCTTTATCGACAGTATCTGGGTGATTTGCATCCCGCTCTGCATCCATGCCATTGCGGACGCCTTTACCATGCCAGCGACACAATTAGCTGTCGCCAGGGCCAGCGGAGAAGACGCTATTGCCTCAGGTCAGGGACTTTTTGGCGCAATCGGAATGTTAGTGGCCGCTATGACTGCGTCGGCGGGTGGATGGTTGTACGATCTGTCGGGCGCTTCCGGTCTGTGGTGGATATCTGCAAGCGCAATGATTGTACTCATGCTAATCGCCTGGTGGCGTGTTGGTGACCTTCGGCAACCACCACTCACGCACAAAAAAGCGGTTTAGATGCCCCGCTTTCCAGCCTCTGCCATAAACGGCTCATACTCAGCGAACGGCGACGAGTTGTTAGAACCGACCGTAATACCTGCGTCTGTAGTCAAAGTCAGCCCCGAGGTATAGCCGGATTCATCACTCGCGAGAAAGAGTACCGCATTAACAACATCTTCCGGCAATCCGGGACGCCCTTTCAGTGGTGATACCTCTGCAAGATTTTTTCTTGTTGTTTCAAGGTCTGTATGGTCTCCCATGGTCGCAGCGACCATCGGTGTCGCCATACCCGCTGGTGAAATACAATTTGCCCTGATGCCATAACGCGCTAACTCAGCCGCAACGCTTTTAGTGATTCCGATGATGGCATGTTTGGCCGCGGTATAAGCGTGTGGCCCAAGACCACCCATGATCCCCGCAGTACTTGACATGCTGACGATCGATCCGGTTTCCCTGGGGATCATGACCCTTGCAGCATGTTTGCAACCGTAGAAGCAGCCGTTCACATGAATATCCATGGTGCGCTGCCATTCCTCCGCAGGTGTCGTCGCAATAGGACCGACTGCTCCAACAACACCGGCGTTGTTGTACATGATGTCCAGCTGGCCGTAACGAGATACAGCGGTATCGACCATATTGGCGACCTCGTCCTCTTTGGTCACATCACAATGTACAAAAACGGCTGCATCACCAAGTTCATCCGCAAGTGCCTGACCCGCATCGTCCTGGATATCACCCATGACAACTTTGCCACCTTCTTCTATGAAACGCCTGGTCGCGCCTGCACCAAACCCGCTTGCGGCCCCGGTAATCGCAGCAACTTTTCCCTCTATTCGTCCAGCCATGTGCTTTTCCCTCTACGTGAAATTAATAAACTATCTGCCTATAAGGGGACCATTAAAACAGAATCAGGGCTTGCACTTCGAATGGTTTTACTGAGAAAGTCTTCCCTCTAAATTTAAAGAAGTAGTGCTGTATCAGCCAAAAGATCCCATACCCCGACCGTAAGTACGCCTGGTTTATCGTTTTTGTACTGATCCTTGCCTCCCTAATCGCCTTTATTGATCGTCAGGTAGTGGCTATTGTCGTTGGACCAATGAAGCAAGACCTGGGGGTCGGTGATACCGAAATCGGCTGGCTTTATGGCGTATTCGCCTTATTTTACGCCGTTGCCGCGATCCCGATCGCTACCATGGCAGACAAGAAGAGCCGAAAACACATCATCGCGATTGGCATCTTTCTTTGGTCGCTGCTTACCATTGCCTGCGGCCTGACCCGAAGCTACTGGCAAATATTTTTTGCCCGTATCGGGGTCGGGATTGGCGAAGCCACACTTAGCCCATCAACAACGTCACTTATTGGCGACTATTTCCCCCGTAAAGACATCCCTTTGGCCTTAAGTATTTTCGCCACCGGCCCAATCATCGGCACCGGCATCGCTTTTGTGATTGGTGGCTTTGTACTTGATATGGTCGAGCACGCGAACCCCATGGTACTGCCTTTCTTCGGCGCCTTAAAACCCTGGCAACAAACATTCATTTATGTGGGCCTGCCGGGGATGTTCCTCGCGGCATTTTTCCTGTTACTCAAGGAACCCGCTCGAAGGCCCTCAATGGCGCCTGATACCGGGACAAGTGACACCGCACAACTCATCGCTTTCTACAAGGACAATGCTCGCACAATCACCTTCCATCACCTTGGTTTTGTCTCCCTGGTGCTTACCGGATACGCGTTCGTATTCTGGAGCATTACCTTCTTTGTGCGCGTACATGATGTACCTGCCGCCGAAGCATCTCAGGTATTTGGCTGGATCTTTATTGTCTTTGGTCCAATGGGACCTTTGTTAATCGCTTATCTCGCCAAGAAGCTGACCGACCGGGGATACCAGGATGCAAACATGACCGCAGGAATGATTGGTGGAATCCTGACAATTCCAACTGTTCTGCTGATTCAGGTGGCGCCAACCGCCACCTGGGCATTTATTTTCTATGCCCCGGCACTACTTGCGGTCAATTCTCCTTTTGGTATCGCGGCTGGCGCGTTGCCGGTGATTACTCCGCCACATCTGCGAGCACGGGTAGCGGCTATTTACATGCTAACCGGCGCATCAGGCATGATGTTTGGCCCACCCCTTGCCGGGGCGTTTAACGAATATATCTTCCCTGGTGACGACGGCATTCGATACTCCATGATTACCATGACATGTTTTTTCGGCATACTGGGTATCGTACTCCTCTGGTTCTCTCGTAAGCCATATGCCGAATCCATGATGAAAGCCTCCCTCTGGGCAGAAGATTAAGTGTAGTCATGGAAAATATTTCGCAATCAAAAAGCCATAACGGGACACAGTTCGTTTACCGACATGAAGCGGATACGCTCGGTTGTTCGATGAATTTCGGTATTTACCTGCCGGATAATCTATCGACTCCCGCTCCTGGCCTATTTTGGCTCTCGGGCCTGACCTGCACCCAGGATAACTTTATTACCAAGGCTGGCGCGCAGCGCGTCGCCAGTGAACTCGGTATGATCCTGGTTGCGCCGGATACCTCCCCGCGTGGCGAGGGCATTCCTGATGACCCTGACGGTGCTTACGACTTTGGACTAGGCGCGGGGTTTTACGTTAACGCCACACAATCCCCCTGGCAGAAGCATTACCAAATGCGTAATTATGTCGAGCAGGAGTTGTACCAGTTGATTCTGGAATCGTTCCCCGTGGACCAGAAAAGACTGGGTATCTTCGGGCATTCAATGGGGGGCCATGGTGCACTCACCATGGCGCTTCGTTCACCGGACAAGTTCAGGTCAGTTTCTGCGTTTTCACCGATTTGCTCCCCTATAAACAGCCCCTGGGGAGAAAAAGCGCTGGCAAGATATCTTGGTGAAGATCAATCCACCTGGCGGGAATACGATGCCTGCTCGCTGATCGAGGATGGTGCGCACGTCACCTCCATCCTGGTAGACCAGGGTACTGATGACAACTTTCTGAATGAACAACTAAAGCCAGGTCTTCTCGAGTTGGCATGCAGAACCGCAGGAATCGATCTAACGCTAAGAATGCGGCCAGGGTTCGATCACAGCTATTACTTCATCGCGAGTTTCATGGAAGACCACTTGCGCTGGCATTCAGATCACCTCCGTTAGCGACTCGTAGCACGCAGAGGCGGCCTCAGCTGTTGTAGCGGGTATCGCATCTTGTTATTTTGAGCCTATGGTTGAAATTAATCGAATGGAAGACCCGATCATACCCACTTCTGTTGAAGACGTGACGTTGATCGACCCTGAAATACAGGAATGTCCTTTCCCAACCTATGACCTGCTTCGGGAAGAGGCGCCGGTATTTAAGGACCCTATCACGGGAATGTTTGTCGTAACGCGATACGACGATCTTCGCAGAATCGCGCTGGATTATGACAACTTCAGTAATCATCGTTACTCCAATGATCCCGAAATGCATACCCCGAGCCAGCAGATCGCTCACAAAATGTTTCTGGCAAAAGGATGGGTTCCCGGTAAATCACTTGCCGCTCGTGATGATCCGGACCACAAGCAAATGCGTTCATTGTTTGACGATGCTTTTCGGCCTAAGCGCATCGCAGAAATAGAAGGTAACGTTCAGAAACTTGCCTATGACCTGATTGATGACTTCATTGATGATCAAGAATGTGACTATGTACAGCAATATGCGGTACCACTGCCCCTGTTCATTATCTGCACGCAAATGGGTGCAAAGGATGAAGACGTCTGGCAGATAAAGAAATGGACAGATGCCTGGATAAAGGGCGGTACTATCGGCCTTGATGAAGCAGGCGTCATCTGGGCAACAGAAATGGAAATCCAGGCGCAGCATTACTTTCAGGCCATCTTCGAGAAACTTCGCGTGCAACCGGATGACACGCTTCTCTCTGACCTTGTAAACAATGAAGTTCCCGGCTGGGATCGCACATTGTCAGACAGTGAACTGCATGCCGAGATGATGCAGGACACGTTCGTCGGCGGATCCGAAACAACAACCAACGCCATGTCTGCGGGTATCATGTTGCTGGATAAGAATCCGGCAGTCTGGCAGAAACTAAAAAAAGCCGGATAAGTACCTCAACACCTTCGTTGAAGAGGTCGTAAGACTGGAAAGCCCAGTACAGGGTTTAACTCGCCTGGCAAAAAATGACGTTGAAATCGACGGCGTTAGCATACCCAAAGGATCCGTCATCGATATCAGGTATGGTGCAGGCAACCGGGACCCACGACATTTCAGTTGTCCGCACGACGTAGATATAGAGCGAAAAAATGCCGCCTCACATCTTGGCTTCAGTACGGGCACTCATTATTGTCTTGGTGCCCCACTTGCTCGCAGGGAACTCTACTGGGGGTTCAGGGCATTTATTGATCGGATAGATTCGTTTCGGGTTGTGCCCGAAAAAAACAACTTGCGACACCTGCCTAACTACAGCTTAAGAATACTGAAAGAACTTCACATAGAATTCACACCTATATAATTTTCTCTTAAACTTTTCTTGCATAAACTTTTTCCTCATAAACAAAGGACACTCTCGATGACAAAACTCAGCGCACCCGGTCACCCATTCCAATACGCCTGGCACGTCCCTGATCTGGATAAAGCCATTGACTACTGGGCTAACGTTGTCGGCGTTGGTCCTTTCTTCATCAATGAGGTAGACAGCAACACAATGGAAGGTTTCCAGTATCGGGGCGCAGACGGCAACCTGCAGATGCGCATCGCCTGGGGGCAAAGCAAGGAAGGACAGATTGAGCTGATCGAAGTCAACTCAACAGAGCCCAATGTCTATCACGACCTGGTACCAAAGAATCAGGTTGGCTTCCACCACACTGGTATCTGGTCCGATGACTACTTCGCTGATAAAGCGCTGCTTACCGAACGGTATGAGAACGTCATGGACATGGGTACCAACACGAACATCTGCTACTTCGACACGTCTGCGGACAGCGGCAACATGCTGGAACTGATAGAGAGAAACGATGGCATTATTGGCCTTTTCGGAATGATTACCAAAGCCGCAGAGGAATGGGACGGCACCAAACCTGCCCGAACCATGGCCGAACTGATGGGTGGCTGATACGCAAAGGATAGCAAAATGACCCAATCGGAATATGGCAAGGAAGATCAAACCTTCCAGGCCGCAGGAGGCATAGATGGCATTCAGCAACTGGTTGAAGACTTCTATGACCTAATGTCGACCAGGAACTATGCCGCTGTCATACGTAACATGCACCCAGGCGACCTAACCGTTAGCATTGATAAACTGGCAAGGTTTCTTTGTGGCTGGATGGGCGGCCCAAAAAGGTACAGTGAAAAATACGGCGGGATCGCAATCCCACCCGCCCATTCACACTTACCCGTGGGCGAGTCCGAGAAACAGGCGTGGCTGGATTGCATGCGCGAAGCGCTCGATAAACAGGACTATCCGGTCGAGCTGAAGGAATACCTGATTGAACAACTCACTGTCCCCGCAAGCCGCATCGTTTTGCTCAGGCAGAAGATTCGACAAGCACAACAATCACAGCAACAATAATAAACAGGAATAGGTTCATGGCAGTAACCCCTTTAGGCGTAACCTTTGGCAGTCTCGGTGTACTGGGACCAAAAGCAGTCACGGACATAGCAATCAATGCCCAGACTCTGGGCTACAAATCATTCTGGACAGTCGAAGCAAACGGCACTGATGCGATGTCTTTACTGGGCGCGGTGAGCCATGCAGCACCAAAACTGGACCTGGCCACCGGAATCATTCCCATCCAGCTAAGAACGCCGGCCCTGACGGCCATGACGGCCGCAACATTGCAGGCACTCAACCCGGACGTTGATGTTTTGCTGGGCATTGGTGTCTCAGCCCCGGGGATTCTTATGCAACATGGCGAGCGAGCGACCGATAAACCCATCGGTATGATGCGTGAGTATGTCGCACTGCTCAGGGAATGCCTTTCCGGTGAGCCCGTTACCTTTGAAGGTGATTACTTCCGGGCCAAGCGATTTCGTCTCGGCGTTCGACTCGGAGAACGGAAACCAAAAATTATCATGGCGGCATTGAACCCACAGATGCTGAAATTGGCCGGGGAAGTCGCCGATGGCGTTCTGCTGAACTACCTGCCAGCCTCACACGTTGGCACATCCATCAAACAGGTCAGAAAAGGCGGCGATGCTGAAATTTACGCGTACGTACACGCCGCCGTCGGCGATTTTGAGCGCAGCGCCAGGTCAGCCAGAAAAGACCTGTTTAACTACGCCATGGCAGATGGATACGCCCGCATGTTCAGCCAGGCCGGTTTCGCGGATGAAATCAAAGAGCTGCGAGCACGCCAGGCCGAGAAAGATCGCGAGGGCGCGTTAGCAGCAGTTTCAGAACGCATGATCCAGGCAATTGACTTTATCGGCAACGAACCCGAAGTAACCAACTTCGTAAAAGATTATGTCGACGCTGGCGTAGAACATCCCGTTCTCATGCCACTGCCATGGGGCGAGGACAGAAGAGCGGTCACCGACGCCACCATGAGAGCTGCCATTAAAGCCATAACCTAAGTGAGACAATAACGACATGAGTGACAGTAAAAAATTCAAGGACTGGGATGACCGATATGCAGACAGTGATTACCTGTTCGGTACCGCGCCCAATGACTTCCTGAAATCCGTTGCGGATCGCCTGGCGCCGAATTCACGGATACTGTGCCTGGCTGATGGCGAAGGACGAAACGGCGTATACCTTGCGACCCTGGGACACAAGGTCACCGCAGTAGATCAATCACAGGTTGGCCTCGAGAAAGCCAAAAAGCTGGCGGAACAAAAGCAGGTCTCAATCGAGACCATCAAAGCCGACCTTGCTGAATACGACCTTGGCGTTGAATCATGGGACTGCATTGTGTCCATTTTCTTCCATATCCCCAGCGCAGTTCGAGCTCATATTTATCCACGCATCATCACCGCATTAAAGCCGGGCGGCATCCTGATTCTTGAATCCTATACACCGGAACAACTCAACCACGGCACTGGCGGCCCACCGATCTCTGATTTAATGCTGACAAAAGATGAGCTCGCACAATACTTCTCTGCAATGAACCTTGAGCATCTGCAAGAACTTGAACGGGAAGTCATTGAAGGAACCGGTCACACAGGTTTAGCGTCGGTAGTACAGTTACTTGCACTGCGCTAGTCCGGCGCGCGAACAGTCGCTCCGCTATGACCCCACCAGAAATTCTCGAACGACAGTAACAAACTCTTTGATGCCTGCATTGTCTTGCGTCCAGTAGTCCATATTATTTAGTCTTCTTTGCGATTGCGCTGATACCGGCAAGTACATAGGCCAGCACATTATCTATCGTCTTCTCGCGATTAACCCTTACACGCCCTGCGTATTGAGCGGCCGCGATAGAGGCCCCCGAAGACATACTTGCCACCAATTCAGCCTGCGATTTAGTCAGCTTGAAACTCTTGGCGGTACTTTGAACCACAAACGCCGCGGCCTGCTGCCCATCTTTCTTCAAATGGCGCTCAATGACCTCAACAATTTCAGGCTGACTCTGCAATATAGGCAAGATGCTGCCCGGTGCATGATGATCAAAATTGCTGGTGACGTAGGCTCGAACAACATCATCGAAGCTTTTAGCAGCGCCAACTTCGGCAACTGTTTTCAGCCGGTAACTTTCGTATTCCTGTACAAGTAGTGACTTCAGCAGTGCCTGGCGACCTGAAAAATAGTTATAAACCAGCGGCGTGGTAACCCCAGCAGTGCGGGCCAGGGCCTCCATCGTAAAACGCTGCAAGCCCTCTTCGACGATCATCGCTTTGGCAGTATCTAATAGCTGTTTTTTGCGCGCTGCCGGAGACAGGCGAGTTCTGACAGTAGCATTCATCGGCAATTACCAGGCGTAGGCTTCAGGAGCCTCGCCACAAGGTGGGAATATCTCATCCAGTTGTTCAAGGGTTGGCGAGTCAAGGCGGATATCAGGAACCTGCAGCACAGATGTTAGTTGCTCTACACTTGCAGGGCCAATGATAGTAGCCGCCACGCCAGGCTGATGAAGTAACCAGCTAAGCGCGATGGCACTCGGTGATTCACCCAACTCACGACAAAGACGATCAAACTGGCTAAGTTGTTCCCTGCGTTCAGCGACAACCTTTTGCATCTCTGCTGATTGCCGACGACCTGTCAATGCGTCCCCACCACCGGCCAGTAATCCTCCCGCGAGAGGGCTCCAGGGTATTAGGCCAAGGCCATACTCCCGACAGGCTGGCAGTACCTCAAGCTCGACTCGGCGTTCAACAAGGTTGTATAGGCTTTGTTCAGAAATCAGACCTAGTCTTTGTCGGGCAATCGCTTTCTCGTTGGCTCGTGCAATTGCCCAGCCTGGAAAATTGCTTGAACCAACATAGGTAATCTTGCCCTGGCCGATCAGTCTATCCATGGCCTGCCAGATCTCCTCAATGGGTGCTGATCGGTCAATGTGATGCATCTGGTAAAGGTCGATATGTTCTACACCAAGTCTCTTCAGACTGGCATCACAGGCCATCTGAATATGCCGGGCAGACAAACCATGATCGTTAATATCATCAGACATCGGTTCATGGGCTTTCGTTGCTAATACGATGTGCTCGCGTCGCGATTTATCTTCAGCCAACCATCGGCCCAGTATTTTCTCCGTTGTACCAACACCCAGATCGCCACCGTATTGATTTGCGGTGTCGATGAAATTGATACCGGCATTTACTGACTGATTCAATATTTCGAATGAATCACTCTCTGATGTACGAGGCCCAAAGTTCATCGTTCCCAGACAAAGTTCACTAACGCTAAGTGCGGAGCGGCCCAGTTGGCGGTATTTCATAGAACTATTCCTTAAAGATTCAAACCTTCTTAACTCATGCTTTTCTAACTCATGCTTTTCTAACTCAA
>DTZW01000334.1 GCA_012961165.1 Gammaproteobacteria bacterium
GATGGCGAGTGTAGGATGAGGTTCTAACTTTAATGCCCTCGTCTCTGGCTTCTGGCGTCATGTAATTTGGCCATTCCCAGGCGGCAACAATGCAATGTGCTTTGAGATTATCCGCTCGCAATCCCATCCCTTCGGACCCGTAGAAACACATTGGTCGCAGGTAGGCTTCTTTCAATTTGTTCTCTCGAACAACCTGGACCTGGGCTTCGTTGATTTCTTCTTTTGACCAGGGAATCTTCAAATTCAGAATATGGGCTGATCGAAACAACCGATCCGTATGATCATACAATCGAAAAATAACCGGGCCGTTTTCTGTCGGATAGGCGCGAACACCCTCAAACACTCCGAGCCCATAGTGCAGGGTATGCGTTAGCACGTGCACCTTGGCTTCGCGCCACGGTACCAACTCGCCATCAAACCAGATGACTCCGTCTCTATCTGCGAGAGATTCCGACATGTCTTACTCTTCTTTTATTTGTTTTTGTGATCACCGGCTTCCATGCGGGCAAGCCAAATGCGGTGTACTTCCTGACGATAACGCTGCAAGCGCTCAAAGTCTGTGTCAAGGCCAAGCCAATCATGATGAACGGCAGCTCGAAAAGCCAGGTACGCACGCTGCAGGGCTTCTACTTCAGGCTCAGTCATCAGCCCCGCCGACTCGAGTTCATCCAGGAGCCGCATCACATCTGTCCAGCTACCAAGCCCACCATGCCTTGACGCCCTTGCAAGGACGCCATATTGGACCATAAATTCTATATCAACAATAGCCCCGGTATCGTGCTTCAAATCGAACTTACCCAGTATCTCACTACCGTTTTCTGGCTGGCCTGCGACCGGTGTTCCAAGGTGATCGCGCATTCTTTGCCGCATGGAACAAACATCCTGCAGTAACTGGTCAAGGTCACGTTCCCGCTCAATCAGGTTTCGGCGAACGGTGTTAAAAGCCTCCCCAAGCGTAACGTCTCCCGCCACAAATCGCGCCCGAATCAGCGCCTGGTGCTCCCAGGTCCAGGCTTCGCTTTCCTGGTATCGCTCAAACGCACCAATGGTAGCGACAAGGGGGCCCTTGCTACCCTGGGGCCTAAGCCTCATATCTGCCGAGTAGAGAATGCCAAATCGTGTAAAGCTGGTCAGGATGTGGATGATCCTTTGCCCAAATCGAACGTAGAAAACGTTGTTGTTGATGATCGACCTGCCATCTGTATTGCCCTGGATATAGCTGGGACACAAAAACACCAGGTCCAGATCACTGCCGTAGGCCAGCTCAAGCCCCCCGGCCTTGCCGTAGGCGATAATCGCCAGCCTGGAATGCATCGGGTTACCAGACTCATCTGTTGGCTTGCCATGCCGGTTCTCCAAATAGCGCCAGGCGATGTCTAACGAGGTCTCAAGAATGACTTCGGCAAGCGCAGTCAGGCCATCGGAAGCCTGCATGATTGAAAGCTTGTCCAACAGCTCCATGGCGGCAATTTTGACCGTCGCAGAAAGCTTGAACTGCCTGAGCGTGTCCATCTGACTTTCAAGGTCGCCCGCATCGACAATGCGCATAACTTCTCGCAGCTTGCCTTCGAGCTCAAGCTTGGCTAAAGCTACTTCTCTTAGTGCTCTATCCGTTAGCTCATAAAGCAGGATGGGGTAGCATTCGAGCTGGCCCGCAATCCAGGGGCTTAAGGTCACAAGTTGTACCGCTTTCAATAACGCATCTGGGTTTTCGTCCAGAAAAACGAGGTAAGTTGAGCGGCGCAGAACAGACCTGACAATAGGCAACATTCGAGTCATCGCGGTCTCTGGCGCAGCAGACTCCCCTATCAACATCAGGAGCCGCGGCATCAACTCATCAAGGCAGGCGACAACACCATCATCAAGTTGCAGCTTCTGGACTTCCAGTCTCAGCTCCTCAACATGCTGGTTGGCAGGGGATTTCCATCTGTTAACCCACATTTCCTCAATATCCTGATGAGGAGACGTTCCCTTGGTCGATATCAATTGAGCGAATAATCGAGAGACCCTTGTACGATGAGCCTCCAGCGCAATCAGGTAGCGACCGTAGTCGTCATATCCCATCGCGTCAGCAAGGCGACGTTGACTGACCTCGTCGCTGGGTAACAAGTGGGTCTGCCGATCAAATTCAGCCTGAACAGCATGCTCACTATTCCTCAGGAAAACGTAAGCCTCCTTGAGTGCCGATACTTCTTCGACCGGGAGAAACTCTTTCTCGACAAGCGATTCCAGCACCTGGATCAGTTCCGGTTTTTGCAATTCCGGGTGCTTTCCGCCCCAGATCAGCTGATGTGCCTGGGCGATAAACTCGATCTCCCTAATCCCCCCAGGGCCAAGTTTCAGGTCATGACTCATTTCATTGAGTTCAATCTGCCTGGTAATCAGGCCCTTCATTTCACGCAAAGACTGGACCGCGCTATAGTCCTGGTGCCGACGGTAGACAAAGGGCCTCAGCCAGCTGAGAAAATCGCGCCCACCTTCGAGATCACCTG
>DTZW01000335.1 GCA_012961165.1 Gammaproteobacteria bacterium
GTGATTGTCTAAGATGATCGCAGCAGAAAACAACAATGCAGGTGGTCGTGCCAGGCCCTGCAGGAGCATGTCAGTTGGGTTTTAACGAGTACAATCAACTTGCCACTTTTGATGAAGGGAACTACTCTTTAGCAACGAAACAAAATTACCCGAAAAGAATGTCCTCGCAAGGATGCAATTCCCCGGCGCGAATGTGAAGTTGGAAATGAAAGACCCTGACCTCGTGTTTTCCGAGAGGCTATCACTGCCTGTCAAGCGTCGGCGCATTGAACTTTTGTGGGTGCCAGCGGAGACAGATGATTGCATCGCTGCATGGTTACCTGACGATGGCGTGCTGTATTCAGGTGCGCTTTTCCAGGTACTAACATCCCCAACATAGGTACTCCGCTCAGGACACAAAGATTCACAATCAGATGGGCTGAGTGTAAGTAGAATTAAGCCCGTTTGTTGGCTTCTGGTGATGTTGATATTGAAACCAGTCTTTATTGGTGCATCCTTAATGCCCTTGATTCCAGCAGAACTCTAATGCTTACTCACCACTCGACAGCTTTTTCGCAAAGAGGTGAACATGAAGGTACTGGTTATCGGCGCAAACGGGAACACTGCGACGCGAGTCATAAGGCGCTTGGCTGAGAGCGACCATGATCCAGTTGCAATGATCAGAGACCCGGCGCATCGCGCCAAGTTCGACAGATTAGGCGTAGCAACGGTTCTGGCCGATCTTGAGTATCCCATCGATCACGCCATACAAGGGTGCGATGCGATTATCTTTGCTGCAGGGTCAGGCGGAAAGACAGGAAAGGACAAGACTGTACTGATCGATCATCTAGGTGCGATTCGTTCAATGGTTGCGGCGCAAGTACACGATGTTCGTCGATACATCATGCTCAGCTCGATCAATAACGATATACACAGTCAATCACCCATCGCACACTATCACCGCGCGAAAGCGCACGCGGACAATCATCTTGTCGAGTCCGATCTTGACTATACGATCGTCTGCCCCGGCGGACTGACCGACGAACCAGGTACCGAATTGGTCGCCGTGAACACGGAACTGCAGGGAAGCGGGCTGACGTCTCGAGAAAACCTGGCCGCAGCACTGGTTGCTTGCCTTGATTGCGACAATAGTGTCGGTAAATCATTCAGCCTACTTGACGGTGATATGCCGCTGGCTGAAGCAATGATGGCTCTGTAAGTAATGAAATCCCCTAAACAGCCAGGCTCACCCTAAGTAACGGCGACATTCACTGAGCGGGACGATGAACAATTACAATTGAGGCCTCCAATTGATCACCCCCTACTTGGATGCTGCGCAGGGACCCTGAGAAAGAATTCTGAACAAGAACCCTAAGCAAGTTCGCTGATGAGATAACGACAACTATCTGGAGTACGAAAACCATGGCTGAATTGACCGACCACGAGATCGAGATTCTTCGAAACATGATCGAGATTGACGCGATCAAACGCACAAGACTTCTCTATTCCCATTTGATGGACACCAACCGCATTGATGACCTCGCTAACATTTTTACCGAAGACGCTGTATGTGAGTTTGGTCCTTATGGTTCCTGGGAAAGCAGGGAAACGATTTTAAAAAACTACCACGATGTTGAAGATGGCCTCAGTCCGTTTTTCGCCATACATGGTACCTGCGATCATCTAGTAGAACTCACTGGACCAGATACAGCGACTGGTCGGTCCTACTTATTTGAACCGATGACAGAAAAAGCAGCTGATGAAAACCCTTTTATCTATCTCGGTGTTTATGACGATGAGTATCGAAAGGTCGACGAGAAGTGGCTGATCGCGCGTTGCACATTGCAGTTTTTGTGGCCCGAGCGGCATACATCAGAAGACTTTCCTGGCACATTTCCTGCGGCTTTGTAGCGGCTAAACGAAAAAACGTAACCGCCTGTATGATGGGCTGTTATGTAATCATGGTCGAGGTTCTTATCTATATTCTACATGGCGCTGCCACATCCCCTTTCGTACGCAAAACATGGATTTTCCTTAAGGAAAAAGGGCTCGAATTCGAACATCGACAACTGGACCCTCTGGACAAGTCCGAGCGATTTCTCTCGATGAATCCCCTTGGCCGCATACCTGTTCTCGAGGAAGCTGACGGCAATCTGATATCTGATTCATCAGTCATCTGCGACTACCTCGAAAATGTCCATCCCAGCCCAAGCCTATACCCGGCAGACAATCGAAGCCGCGCTCAAGCACTATGGTTCGAAGAGTACGCCGACACGTTGCTCACCCAGATCTGCGCGCAGGTATTCTGGATGCATATCATCATCCCAATCCGCTCAGGAAAGCCAGCCGACTTAACCGAAATTGATGCGTTCTGCGACAAAAACTACCCAGGTGTTTTCGGGTACCTTGAGAGCGTGGCACCCAACGACTCGAGTATCGTCGATAACCAGTTCGGTATTGCAGACATCTCACTGGCATCAACAGTTCGACTGCTGGACCTGGCTGGCGCACCACTGGATGCAGATCGCTGGCCTCGCTTTAATGACTACTACCAGCGTGTCATCTCTCGACCATCAGCCAAATCGATAATCGACGAGGAGCTATTCGCAACCGAAGTATTTCGTACAACGGGAGATGCCCCGCAATATCAGCGCTGACTCAGAAACCAGTGACTACCCGGACCCGTTACAAAGGTGGCTCTGCTATATTGAGAAGCTGTTTGCCAACATTTTTACCTTCAAAGAGTCGCAAGAAAGTCTTTGGCGTATTCTCAATCCCCTCCTGGATATCTTCTCCGTGCTTAAGTTCGCCTTCTTGACACTACGTCGCAATGCCCTCGACAACGAATTTGTGCCAATTGACCTGACGATACAGTGGCTGGCTAATGACTTTCAAAATGTCCGGGAAAAACTGCCACAAAATAGTGGTGACAAGCTTGCTTGGCCAGATTCCGATCCATGGTCTTCGGTGTCACCAGCAAATCCAGCGACAAACCCGTCACCATGGCTGTGTAGGTGTGAACGATCTGATCGGCATTGCGGTTGACGTACCCACCCTCATCAATAATGTCCTGGAGAATCCGACGAAGGGTTCCATCAGCCAACTCGTCATGGCCTGAGCAAATTTTCTGGTAGGCCGGGCGTGCTTTGCTTTCGCCCCAGAAAGAAAACCAGACAGCCAATTTGTCGCGAGTACAGACCTTCGGGCCGAAGTCGAATTCGATGCAGGCTTCCAGTTTTTCAACGGAAGAAAGCTTGCCGTTGTGCCCGATCTTTTCCCAGCCTTCGATGTATTCTTCTGAGACTACACGCAGGGTTTCCTGCAGCAGATTTTCTTTGCTCTGAAAATGCAAATTGACAATACCTAGACTAAGGCCAGCTTCCTGTGTGATCTCCGCCATGGTTGTATTGGAGAGTCCTGAGCGGGCGATGCACTTCATGGTGGCCTGAATCAGCTCTTGCCTACGTGCTTCCTTAGCATCTGCGCGTTTGGTGCGTTTTTGATGACTCGCAGTGATGACCATAAGGGTCCTGTTGGGCGTTTCAATAATCGATTATACCCAAAAATAGAAGTCATATAAATGAATGATCATTCGTTCATAATATGGACTTAACCATGGCGCCATGTCATGCTCCACGATGTACTTACGCCTGGTTCTATGTGATGAAAAAATACGACGCGATAGTGATAGGAGCGGGCCACAACGGTTTAACCAATGGCGCCTATCTGGCCAAAGCGGGACTCGACGTCCTGGTGGTCGAGCGTAACGCCTATATCGGCGGGGCCACTGTGAGCCGGGAACTCCATCCTGATTGGAAATATTCCAATTGCTCTTATGTCTGCAGCCTGCTTCGACCTGAAATCACGCGTGACCTGGAGTTGCCACGCCACGGTTTGCAGGTGGTTCCCTATGGTGGTGGAGTGACCTTCATGGAGAACGGCGATCACTTCGGCAACTACAATGAGCACGATCGCCAACTGCGAGAGATTAGCCGTTTGTCCGTGCGCGATGCCAATGCTTATGAGCGCTACGAAGCTGATGTCATGAAGCAAACCCGGTTGATACGCCCGTTCCTGATGCGTACACCACCAGACCCTACCTCCCTTAAGCCACGTGACCTGAAAGAGCTGGCGGTATTGGCTAAGGCATTTACCGAAATGGGAGAGACGGGATTAGCCGATACGCTGCGATTCTGGACCATGAGCATTGGCGATTATCTTGATGAGTACTTCGAAACAGATGTCCTCAAGGCTCACCTGGCCGGCAGTGGCATCATCGGTACAGCACTGGGCGTATATTCTCCTGGAACAGCTTATGTCTTATTGCACCACTATATGGGAGACGTTGACGGCACAGTCGGCGCCTGGGGTTTTGCTCGTGGGGGCATGGGCGCCGTGTCCGGCGCCCTCGCGGCAGCCTTCCAGAGCTATGGCGGTGAAATTCGTTGTGATGCAAACGTAGATCAGATAATTGTAAAAAATGGACGCGCCACTGGCATCGCACTTAAGGACGGCACTGAACTGTATGCCGACAATATTGTTTCCAACCTGGACCCCAAGCGCACTTTCCTCGACATCATGGACGCTGGCGACTTGCCCGCGGATGTGGTCAGGAAAGCTGAGAACTTCAAGATCCGCGGTTCCTCTGGCAAACTGAATATAGCGCTGGACGGCCTGCCGACCTTCCATGGCATGGATCCCAGGAGCCCATTGATGATGGGGGACATGCACTTCAGTGATTCGCTGGAGCGCATGGAGCGAGCCTACGACGACTGGAAAGATGAGACCTGGTCAAAAGATCCTTATCTGGACATGCTCATTCCCTCACAGATAGACCCCACCATGGCACCTCCGGGCAAGCATATGATGACTGTATTTGTGCAGTACGCGCCTCCCAAGATCAATGGCCGTGATTGGACCAGCGAGGATCGTGACGCCTTCGGCAAGACAGTAATTGACTCCATTGCGAAGTACAGCCCCGATTTCAAGGATCTCATTTTACATGCCGAAGTTAGAACACCCCAGGACATTGAAAATGAAGTGGGTCTGACTGAGGGTAATATCTTCATGGGCGAACTCACTTTCGACCAGCTATTGTTTAATCGTCCATTCCCTGGCTACGCCCAATATCGAGGACCGGTAAAAGGTATGTATATGTGTAGCTCCGGCAGCCACCCGGGCGGCGGAGTAATGGCAGCGCCGGGCGCCAATGCCGCGCGCGAAATTTTGATGGACTTGAAGTTAACCAATACCGTGCCAGGAGCATATGCCGATGACTGATTATGATGTGATCGTTGTTGGCGGAGGCCACAATGGCCTGGTTTGTTCGGCCTATCTGGCCAAGTCCGGCCGTAAGGTTTTGGTGCTCGAAGCCAATGACGTGCCGGGCGGCGCTGCGTCAACCCGAGAATTTAGCCCGGGGTATTCTGTGTCCGGTTGTGCTAACTGGCTCTATCAGTTGAACCCGGATGTTGTGAAGGACCTGGGACTGCGTTTGGACTACGCGGCTCGCGACCTTGATACGATTGGCCTGTCCCCTGATGGGAAACATCTGACTATCAGCGGAGATGTTGTCACGAGCGACCACCTCTCTGCCGGGGACAAGGCTGCTTTCGGACCCTTCCAGGCAAAAATGGTGAAATTTGCCCGATTGCTGAACACTGCTTTCAAGCGACGTCCGCCAAAGTTAGTGGAAAACAATATTCATGATCGGATGACCCTGCTTAAGCTGGGCATCGGCATGAAATTGCTAGGCAAGGAAGACATGCAAGAGCTACTTCGCCTGGCTCTGATCAACATGTACGACGTCATGCAAGAGACCTTTGACGACGAACTGCTTAAATCTGTGTTGGCGCTGGAAGGTGTCATGGGTTCCCACATGGGCCCCCGCTCCCCCAATACCGTGTTCGGATACATCTACCGCCGCCTGGGTGAGGTCTATGGCTTTCATGGGCCAGCTCAAGTCAAAGGAGGCATGGGGGTTGTCGGTACTGCGCTGGCATCTGCTGCAACGGCCAGCGGCGTAGAAGTCCGCACCGGGGCTCGAGTAGCCAGTATCAACCTGAAGGCCGACAGTGCCCAGGGAGTGACTCTAACTGACGGAACCACCCTGACAGCCACTACCGTTGTCTCCAACGCTGATCCGAAAACAACCTTTGAGAAACTGGTGGGTTTTCGCAACATAGAGGCGGGTACAACTCGACGGGTCAGCAACATTCGTATGAAAGGAAATGCCGCCAAGCTCCATCTGGCGTTGGACGCGCTACCGGATTTCACAGGACTGAGCGGTGATCAACTGGGTCAACGTCTGGTAATCGCGCCGAGCATGAAGTATCTCGAAAATGCTTTTAACCACGTCAAGTACGGGGAATTTTCTCAGGCTCCCGCGATGGAAATTAGTATCCCGACAGTAAACGATGCTGACCTGGCTCCTTCAGGCAAGCATGTCTTGTCAGCTACTATTCAGTTTGCTCCCTATGAATTGAAAGCGGGATGGAATGACAACAAAAAATTGTTCGAGCAGATATGTATCGATGTTTTAGCCAGTTACGCGCCAGATATCCGTTCGTTGATCACCGCCAGCGAGTTGTTGACGCCAGCGGATCTGGAAGCGCAATACAACATGTATGGTGGTCACTGGCATCACGGTGAAATCAGCCTGGATCAGATTATGATGATGCGGCCATTCCCCGGAGCAACCCAGTACGCTACACCAGTAGATAATCTCTATTTGTGCGGCGCCGGTGCGCACCCTGGTGGTGGGGTCATGGGGTTAGCGGGCCGCAATGCCGCGAGGGAAATCATTCAGCGAGGAAAAACAGCATGAACGCGGAAGACCGGATATTAAAAATGCTATTGCCGACCCCGTTTCATGATCGGGTGGCTGCCGCCTGTGAAACCAACGAGTGGTCCAACTGGAAAGGTTACACCACGCCAGAAAGCTATACCGATGTGGAGCTGGAATACTTCGCCATTCGTAGTGGCACGGGCGTGTTTGATCTTTCTCCTATGGTTAAATACCGCATTACAGGACCTGATGCTGAAGCCTATCTAAATCGCCTGGTAACCCGTGATGTCAGCAAGATCAAAGTTGGTCGTGTTGGTTATACAGTCTGGTGCGATGAGCAGGGCCAGGTGATGGATGATGGTACGATCTTTCATCTTGCAGAAAACGACTACCGGCTTTGTTCATATACCCATGTCATGGATTGGATGAGTTGGTCAGCTCTGGGATTTGACGTCTCGATTGTCGATGAAACCACCGAAGTAGCTGCGCTGTCTGTACAGGGCCCTACCAGTTGCTCCTGCTTGCGGGCTATGGGCCTGGCTGGTCTTGAAGAGCTCAAACCCTTTGGCATCATGGGCTTTACCTTCGATGGCGTACCTCTGATGGTCAGTCGTACTGGTTTTACAGGTGACCTTGGCTACGAGGTATGGATTGAGCCAGCTCTCGCTGTCAGCCTTTGGGATAAGTTATTTGCTGCAGGAAAGCCCTACGTCATTAGACCTGTCGGCGGAGCCGCCTATGAACTGGCACGTATTGAGGCGGGATTCCTACAGGCTGGTTCTGATTTTGTACCCGCAGAAGAAACAGTGCGTATCGGTCGTTCTCGCTCGCCCTTTGAACTGGGTTTGGGCTGGCTGGTCGATCTGAACAAGCCGGTGTTTAACGGTCGCCGAGCGTTGCTGGAAGAGAAGAAGAAAGGATCGCGTTACAATACCGTAATGCTGGATATTGAGGGTAATAAACCGGCGGAACATGCATTTGTCTATGCTGGCAACAAACAGGTCGGTAATGTGACTTCTGCCGCCTGGTGTCCGACTGCCAAGTCCAATTTTGCCATTGCCAACGTGGACGCAGCCTACGGCAAGCCGGGTATTGAGCTGGTGGCGGAAATTTATTACGAGCGTGAATTGCACTGGACAAGGACCATGGCCAGGTGCGTCGTTGTCGAAGGTTCCTTGTTCAACCCACCACGGCGTCGACAAACGCCCGCTCCGGCTTTCTAGAAACAGTTTGGAGAAGGCAATGCAAGACGAGAGTCAGACTAACAGGGCCTCCTGCAATGCTGAGTGTCGCTTTTATCGGCTGGCTACCTGGGTAACTTCAACATGAAAAAGTTCATTGCAACCGATGTATCCGATACCCCCGAAAAAATGCGGCAAATGGCAGAGGCGCAAAAAAGCAAGCGCGGTTTTGCCATGGATCCCTATTTTTACCGCTCTCACATTACCTACAAAAAAGAGCTGGACTCGATTTTGTACAAAAGTTGGCTCTACGCTGCCCATGTCAGCCAGGTACCCAATCCAGGTGATTTCATTCAATACGAACTCGGCGAAGATGCGATCATCATTAGCCGCGATCAGGACGGCGAAATTCAGGCCCAGTACAATATCTGTCGCCACCGAGGCTCTCGTGTATGCGAAGAAAAAAGTGGCAACACCAGAACCTTTGTCTGCCCCTACCACGGCTGGGTCTACAATCTGGACGGCTCATTACGCGCAGCCCGAGAAATGGTGGCTCTGGAGGACTTCAACGCCGCCGACTATGGTCTTAAGAAGCCTCAAATTTGTGTTTTTCACGGTCTGATTTACATCAACTGCAATCCAGACGCAACGCAGCTTGCACCGGACCTATTGGTGATTGAACCAGCCATTCGTGGTTATGATCTGGCCAACGCCAAGGTGATAGAAAATCGGATCTACAGAGTAGATGCCAATTGGAAACTGGCCCTGGAAAATTATGTTGAGTGCTATCACTGTGCCACTGCACATCGCTCTTATGCAAAATCACATACACTCAAAGAGCCCTATGAGAACGTTAAGGAACTGAATGAAGCTATGCTCGCTCGCGCCGAGGATCAAACCGGTGTGGCAGGCGTGGCAACAGAGGTGTGCCAGGTATTCAACGACAACCCTCATCATGGTGGTGGTGCTTATACCAGCCGCTATGCACTCTATGATGGCTATTTAACCGGTAGTCAGGACGGCCAACCCGTTGCACCGTTGATGGGTGAATACAAAGGTTATGACGGGGGCGCCGGTGACTTCCAAATCGGGCCGTTGTCTTCCATGCTCAACTACCCTGATCATTGCGTACTCTATCGATTTACTCCCCGCAGTTTGACAGAAACAGACATGGAGATTGTCTGGTTCGTGCGCGGTGATGCCGTAGAGGGCAAAGACTATGATGTTGATAAGGTGACCTGGTTATGGCACCACACCACCGTTGAAGACGAATTCATCATTCGTCGCAACAGTGAGGGTGTCAATTCCCGGTTCTTTGAACCAGGCCCATACCATCCAGAGCATGAAGAAACGTTGACGCGCTTTATCGCGTGGTACCTGGATACGCTGACTGATGACATACGACAATGAATACCCAAACGGATGTTGCCCGGCCCTAAATCCCTTGCTCACACTGATGAAGAGGTCTCCACACTCAATTCCTTTAACCGCTCTTGCTCCCATTCAGCCAGGTTAAGTTCAATCGCCCAAAAGCCAAATATCCACAAAAATGCATCCCATGTATAAAGAGCGTAGCCGTAGAAAAACCACATAAGACAGGCACCAATCAGAAAACCATAACCAAGCATTTTAAAGAGGCGAGCATACGACAGGCGCTTGCTGCCGAATTTGTCGGCGTTCTGAAGATGGACTTCCACATCAATTAATATAACCACCACGATCCAGACTACTGCGTTGCCGAAGTCCAACCAACCCATCGTTCGAATCGAATCCAGTTCATTTGCCGACACAATAGAAGTCTGGCCACGTATCTGGAAGAACTCACTCCCTGCATTCAGAGCAGAGCAACTGGCCAAAGAGATTTCAGAATAATCTGCTGCGTCTAACTGCAGAAACAAACCCTGCCCTGCGATTGAGCAAAGATCATCGATATATTCAAGGGGAATCAGGTCATACAGATCCAGGGTATCGGCAAGATATCCATAAGCGGCATAGGCGATGCACGTGTAGCATAGACCCTTGGTCGCTGTGAAGACCCTATCCATCCATCGTGTAAATGCTGCATCAGGGAGCGCATGAGTCTCCAACTCGAAGACTACGATGAGAACAAGCCAGGCAGCGACATCGATAGAGGTTCGGAAGGTAAGAATGATATCTGCCAGGGATGCATCTGCAGGTAACGAAGAGTGATAAGCCAGAATATCGTCCTGCACATATAGCAGAAAGTTGATAAACAACCAGCCGTAAACAAACCACTTCAGTGAAAACGCCACCCGCGGGTGAGCGAGCAAGGGCAGCAAGACTTGCTTGATTGATATGACGCGACTGTTCACTGACTCTGACATCAAATTACCTGAACACTATATCCATCGTCCTGCATAATTGTCCTGCATGATCATCCTGTTTGTTCGTGGGTCCTTCATCCAGAATCCTCAGACAGAACCCGGAAATCGACCAGCAAAACAATTTGTTGCTTTAAAGCCGAATCACGGCGCTACCAGTACCTACTACGCCTAAACAACAGGCCATGTTGTGCAGAATCTTAGTCTATTCCGCGTCAGCCAAACAGAGCGAGGCACAAATGGTCCAGACATTCTGGCAACTCACCTTCCCCTGCTTCCGAGCGGCACTTGTTAGATCTTCAGCAGGCGTACTCGTCAATCACCGAGTATAAGTAGAATTAAGCTCGTTTTTGTGTAGGTAGCCAAGTAGATCTGTCCCTGAAATAGGGGTTTGAATGGAACTCCCGGTGGAAATCTGTTGGGCTTTGATGGACCAACGGACTGGGCATCCAGCAGGCGCTTGGCGCCTTCGGCCGTAGGTTCGGCTTTTACTTTGGCCAGATGTTTCTTACGTAATCGCAAGACATCTGTTTTCTCGGAGCTCATGATGCGCAACAATACGCGAATGCGAATAACTATTTCTATACTACTGATCACCTCATCCGTTCTCGCTGCCTGTGCAAAACAGGCACAACAGGATCCCGCTGACCTGGTCATGATGAATGGCGGTATTTACACTGTTGACGCCACACACAACTGGGCCGAGGCCGCCGCAATCGCTGATGGCGTGATCGTCGCGGTCGGTACTAACGATGAGATTAAACCCTACGTGGGTGACAGCACCGAGGTCATCGACCTCGCCGGTCGCATGGCGATGCCGGGCATTCACGACTCGCACGTTCATCCGCTCGAAGGCGGCTACGAGCAGGTGTACTGTAATCTTTGGAACGACTACGGCGTTGATGCAATCATCGCCAAGCTGCAGGCCTGCGAGAAAAATCATGTGGGTGAGTGGTTTGAAGCGGTTGGCCTGGATCTCGGATCTTTCGGTTTGCGCGGCCCTGATAAGTCGATCCTCGATGGCCTGTCGCAAGACAAGTACATTTTTGTAGATGGGTCCGATGGCCACGCAGCCCTGGTCAATGACAAGGTGCTCGAACTAATAGGCATCGACGAAAATTCAGTACAGCCTTTTGACGGTGTTATTGAAAGGCGCGAAGGAAGTCTTGAGCCAAGCGGCACACTGCGCGAATCCTCACGAGATCTCGTCGACAAGATTCGTCCGAAACGAAAGTTTGATACCAGCCTCGCTGCCATGCGCGGTGCCATCGACTTGATGAACTCGCACGGTATTACTTCGGCTTATGACGTTTGGGTCGGCGAGCATGAAATGCAGGTCTACAAAACGCTAGCCGAAACCGACGAACTCACAATGCGCATTCGTGGCGCGATAATCGACGAGGGCGTGTATGAAAAACATGTCGGCGATGATTTTGAGCGCGTATTGCGCGTTCGAGGCGACTACGAGTCGGATAACGTCAACTACAACAGCATTAAGATTATGGTAGACGGCGTATTTGAAGGTGAGACCGGCGCGGTACTGGAGCCGTATTTAACCACCAATAACAACGGCTCCCTGTATCGGGAAGCGGAAGAGTTTAATACACGCGTTAAGCGCTACTACGACATGGGTATGCTGTTGCACTTTCATACCATGGGTGATCGAGCAGTTCGAACTGCGATGGATGCGATTGAGTACGCGCGCAGCAATGGCGAAGAGACG
Source organism: Gammaproteobacteria bacterium (assembly GCA_012961165.1). Classification (GTDB taxonomy): domain Bacteria; phylum Pseudomonadota; class Gammaproteobacteria; order Pseudomonadales; family Azotimanducaceae; genus UBA9659. Next base: position 12,013 of record DTZW01000335.1, read on the forward strand.
TTGCGCGACGGGCGACACACGATCTCGCATCTTGGCCTGGTTGACCCAGTCGACCTTCCACGGTTCGCCGAGCTGAATATCGGCGCCAGCGTCACGATGGTCTGGGCCTATACCAGTGAATGGACCCACGGTCTCGAAATTCCTGCGCTTGGCATAGAGCGAACCAGCCAGTTGTATCCGATTCGTTCGATACAGGCCGCGGACGGCGTGATACTTGGCGGCAGTGACTGGAATTATGGCGATCTCGACCCATTGCTGTCTATCGAGACCGCGATCACGCGCGATGACCCCTGGGGTCCGGTATCCGAGTCCGAATATGAGATTTTAGGCGCCGAAATGGTCAGTCTGGAGACAATGATTGACGCTTACACAATCAATGGCGCGTGGCAGATTCACGCCGAGGATGTATCCGGATCCATTGAGGTTGGCAAACGAGCAGACATCGCCATTTATGACCACAATCTGTTCGAGATTGACGTCTACGAGATCAGTGAGGCGAAGGTCGACCTGACGATTTTTGATGGCCGTGTGGTGTATCGTCGCCTGGGTTTACAAGGACAATAATGACCAATAAGACAGTTCTCATATCGGGTGCCGCATCCGGCATCGGCCGCAGTATCGCTGAGGCTTTCATCGCCAACGGTGCGCGAGTTCATATCTGTGACAGGTCAGCAGAGGCGATCGCGGAGTTTCTCAAGGCTAATCCGAATGCCACTGCGACTCAGGCGGATGTATCCAACACGAACGACGTCGACAGAGTCTTCGCCGAATTCGGTGAACAGCACGCCCAACTCGACATACTCATTAACAATGCCGGCATTTCCGGTCCCTCAGCGGCCGTTGAGGATGTTTCGACTGACGCCTGGGACCAATGCATCGCCGTCAACTTGAGTGGCGCGTTCTACCTGACCAATCGAGCTGTACCTTTACTCAAAGAATCCGGTGGCGGCAGCATTATCAATATGTCATCGTCTGCAGGGCTTTTCGGCACGCCGATGCGCTCACCTTATGCTGCCAGCAAATGGGGCTTGATCGGACTGACCAAGACTTGGGCCATGGAACTGGGTCCGCACAATATACGCGTCAATGCCGTTTGTCCGGGCTGTGTGAGCGGTCCACGTATCGATGGCGTTATTGAGAGAGATGCCAGGGAGCGCGGCGTGAGCCCAGAAGAAATTCGCGATATCTATCAGCGCCAAAGCTCGATGCGGACCTTTGTGTCGCCCGACGAAATCGCAGACACGGTATTGTTTCTTGCCTCCGAAAAAGCGGGAAAAATTTCAGGACAAGCGATGTCGGTAGATGGGCACACCGAAACACTCGCGAATTGGCTCGATTGATGCGCGCTGCCTGGTTCGAAAAATTTGGAGCCGCCGCCGATGTACTAATTGTCGACGAACTCGATACGCCCGTTGCGGGGCCCGGCGAGGTTCTGGTTCGTCTGCACAGCAGCGGCGTTAATCCTTCCGATGTGAAGAAGCGCGCCGGATCATTTCCGAATTTGCTCGACGGTGGTTTGGTTATTCCTAACAGCGATGGCGCCGGGATTATCGCGGCTGTTGGCGAAAGTGTTGATACATCTCGAATCGGTGAACGCGTGTGGGTGTATCAGGCACAGTTCGCGCGCCGCCTTGGAACGGCCGCTGAATATGTCGCGCTCGACAGCTCACGCGCGGCACCTTTACCGGACCACGCCGGCTTCGACGTTGGCGCCTGTCTCGGCATTCCTGCAATGACGGCGCACCGCTGTGTGTTTGCGGACGGCGATGTAAGTGGACAGTCGATTGTCGTTACGGGCGCCGCAGGTCGTGTTGGTTACTACGCCGTGCAATGGGCGAGTCAGGCGGGCGCCACGGTAATCGCAACGGCAAGCAATACCGAAGATGCTGCGGCGTGCAAGGCGGCTGGCGCTGCACACGTGGTGAATCATCGCAGCGACTCATTTGCCGGCGATATACTTGCTGCCAATGGCGGAGCACGCGTAGATCGTGCGATCGACCTGGAGTTTGGGGCGAACCTTGCAACCTGGATTGCGGTCGTTGCAACGTCGGGCACTATCGCTACCTATGGCTCAGTCGCCGTTCCCGAGCCGACGCTGCCGTTCTTCCAGTTGATGTACATGGATATGAACATTCGCTTTATTATTGTCTATGCGATGCCCGAAGCAGCGAAACAGCACGCGATAGCTGACATACATACTGCTCTGGCGAATGATGCATTACACCATCGCATTGCAGCGACGTTTCCTCTTCAGGACATCGCGGCTGCCAACGAATTGATAGAAAAAGGTACTATTCGAGGCGCGGTAATCCTCAACATCGAATAACAACAAGAGGCGTAGATGGACCAGAAACAGATTGATTTGTGGCGACTACTTACGATTCCGCGTCGCTACCCATTCTGGTCGTGGGTGTGTTCATGTCGTACTCGTTAGTCAAGACTTTGCAAAAAGATCATCCCGTTTAAATGATGCTCAAATATTTCTTTGTACTAGTCGCCCTTATCCTGTCTGCCTGTGACAACGCGCCGCTTGTCGGCGTCGATGGCGAAACGCTCGCTGGCAAATACGTCGAGGATGGCAAGGTCGCTGCATTTCTGGGAGTGCCGTTTGCGGAAGCACCCATTGGTGATCTTCGCTGGCGTACCCCGCAGCCACTTAGTAACACAGTCGCGGAACGTGAAGTCACTGAATTTGCTCCGGCCTGCATGCAATCGATGCGTATCCTCGATTGGTACCGTTGGATGGCAGTGGAAATGGGCGGCTCGGCGGACTACTACGAC
>DTZW01000336.1 GCA_012961165.1 Gammaproteobacteria bacterium
TTTAGAGGCTGGTGACGTCATCAATGATGATGGGTATACAAGCAACTGATCCACCGGCTATACCAATCAGAAACTCGCTAACGAAGATTCGTTCCGGCTTCGCGGCCGACTGGAACCCTAGGTTCTCTCAGAAGATCCCAGATAACGCGGTGGCTGAGGTTGAATAGATCGCTCAGTTGTCGCGCTCTGTTTGTTCAATGACTGATTCAAGATAGGACAGCACCGCTTTTTTGGCCTGCGTATGAAGTGCAGCGGTCACTTTGCCTTTTTCGACATAAGATTTTCGCCACTCGCTAGCCTCTGGTATCTCGCCTAGCTCGCCAATCATTTTGTTCAGCGCTCTCTGATAGAGCACCTCCAATAAGGCCTCAATCGAGGAGAAGAAGTAATAGAGTGACACCCGCTGCCTCAATAATCTCTTGGTGGCGCTCTACCCCCGGTTTGTGGATAGGATCTTTAGTCGACAGTATCTTTTTTGGCATATATTCAAGCTGTTCGAGAAACTCACACGTCTTACTACTAAAAAAGTTTTTTTAACAGTGCAGGATGAATAAAAGATATTTTGTGGAGGTGCTTGCTTGCTGCCAGCGCTGGCAGTAGGCGGTCATAGGGTGATGCGTTTGTATCAAACAACTGTAACGGCACAAGAAGGCGAGTGGCAGAAACCTAAGCCGAGGCTCGTAGAGTAAAGGGCATGGGTGGAGTGGTGATCAGGTTAATCACCACTCCGCCGTTAGCCTGGATCGTTATTACGCCGATTGCCGTGGGTCGGCCTGCTGACCCCGGATCAATTTTCCAGGTAGCGCACCGGTAGCTGCACCATTTTCGTAGATCACTTCACCGGCTTTAATCGTCAGCGCTATTCCGTCGGCATTCTGCAAAAAACGTTTACCTCCTGCAGGAAGGTCATGAACGATATGAGGTGTATGTAGTTTCAGTGCCTCGAAGTCGATGACGTTGAGGTCAGCTTTCAGGCCTTCTTCGATCAAACCGCGGTCGTGGAGCGAATAAAGTTCAGTGGGCTGCTTGCACAGCATGTTGATCGCTGTCGACAATTCTATCTGCTGCTTGTCTTTCACCCACTTGGTCAGTACGTACACGTTGGCGCTGGTATCGCAGATGGAGCCGACGTGCGCGCCACCATCCCCAAGTGCAGTGACGGTGTGAGGGTGTGTCAGCATTTCAGGAATGTGGTCTGAAAAGTTGGTGGCAGGGATGTAGACAAGATTGCTGCCTTTGTTACCAAGGAAGTAGTCATACAACCACTCGGTGGGTTCTCGACCCTCTCGCTCGGCGATATAAGCCACTGAATTTTCCCGCTTTGGCATGTATTCAATGGGATCTTCGAGCGGGTACATGTGTTTGAACCGGGTCTCGAAGATTTCCACGAAGATGTGTGGCTGTTCGCTTTCTTCTCGCAGGATCTGCGCTTTGGTTTCCGGTTCTTTGAGTTTTTTGATTTTCTCGTCCCAGGGCAGGTCATTTAGTGCGACGAAAGATGGTCTGCTGTAAAAAGTGCTCATGGAAGCGGGGTGACCCATCAACATGCCGACTGGTCGCGACAGTACCTGACCCCGAATATCCAGGCCCTCGGACTGGGCGAGCTCAATGCGGTTCAGCTGGTCACTCCACAAGGTCGGAAGGTTCCCTAGGTCCAGCAGGGTAAAGGTTCCCTTGGCACCTGTTTTTTCGCTGATTGAGCGCAGGATACTGAATTCATCGTCGGCATCTTCCCAGTCAGAAATCATTTGGAAGACGTTGTTACCGGATAGTGACTCTCCCAGTTGTTTGAGTTCTTCTGTCGCTGCCTTATAAGTGGGAATGAATTCACCGGTACTACTTCTGTGTACCAGGGTCCGTGAAGTTGAGAAACCCATGGCCCCTGCATCCATACCTTCTTCGATCAGGACCTTCATCTGTGCAATGTCCTCTTCGTTGGCAGGTTCCCTGTTTACGGCACGTTCACCCATCACGAAAACTCGAAGAGGGCCATGCGGGAAGAGGACGGCAACATCAATATCGCGGGCTCTTTCCTCCAGTGCGTCCAGATAGTCCGGGAAGGATTCCCAGTTCCATGTCAGCCCTTCGTTCAACGCGGTACCGGGAATTTCCTCTACACCTTCCATTAGCTGAACCAGAACTTCGTGGTCTTCTTTTTTACACGGAGCAAATCCGACACCGCAGTTCCCCATGACGACGGTTGTCGTGCCAAGGTTTGAAGACGGAGCCATGTGGTTATCCCAGGTGGCTTGGCCGTCATAATGCGTATGGACGTCGACGAAGCCGGGCGTCACGATTTTACCCGTTGCATCTACGATTCGCTCTGCGGTGCCGTTAATGTGTTCGGCAACCTTTGTAATAACTCCGTCTTTTACAGCAACGTCCAACTTTTGTGATGGTCCACCGGTACCGTCAAAGACTTCGCCGTGCTTAATGATCAGGTCGTAATCAGTCATGGAAAATCTCGCAATCCTCTTGTAGTCCTC
>DTZW01000337.1 GCA_012961165.1 Gammaproteobacteria bacterium
CTGATGGTCACCCTGGGACATTTTGAGCCGAACGACGATATGTACCATGTCGTCATTCTCCTGGATCTTGCCGATGATCTTCCGGTCTGTGACCTTAAGGTGTTGTGAACGCGCAGCTTTCAGGATTTCATTGGCAAGGGCGTTCAGGTAAAACTCAGCCGATGTTTTGGCCACCCGACTCATGGAGACTTTCTGTCCAAAAACACGGCGTTGCAAACCATATTCACCAAAATTCGCCTGGTACTGAATGGATTCATCTATGGTCTTCTTCAGGCTGTCCATACTGCCGGAATCCATTAGGCTCGCGATGCCTTTTAGTTCCTGTCCCGTCAGGACAGAGAGATACTTTTCCAGGGTTCCCTCAGGGGTGCTGGTCGAATTCAGTAGTACGGTACAAACGAGAGCAATCAGGTAGTGCATAGGGATTCCTTGAACTGGCTAAATTAAGGCTAGTTTACCTGCTATTGACTACCATTGGGTGTGATGAGTGGTAATGTCTGACGCTCACCGTTGGGCGCGTACAGAATGAAAGTATTGATGAACGCCAGGGATCAGAATTCTTTAGGCATTGTGGCCCAGGCGGAAATGCACCATGCCTTGTTGCTTGGATTACAGCTCATGATCTCGTCTAATCGAGATCGAAGTGAAGTTTATGATTGGATGTTCCGGCTGTTCCGCAGGCAACACAAAGACAAATTTTTGTCGAGCTTTGGTAAGTTGGGATTAGAGGGTTTGCCGGACGCAGTTGCCTGTGCCCAATACCATGTGATGGCCAATAGCATTGGTGGTGTGCCTGTTGAGTACCTTGCAGAAAGTGACACAAAGGCCTGGGTCAGGTTCCGCTATCCACGCTGGATGTATCTTGGCGCAACTATCTGCGGTATCCCTGTTGAGGTCAGCCGTGGCTTCCTTAACGGCTGGTATGCTGAAAACGGTGTTTCGCTGAACAATCCCCGGTTAGGTTTTGTGTGCGTCTCAGAAGACATGACGGGTGAGTTTGGGCTCTGTGGCTATTTTAAAGAGTTTGATCATGATCTTATGGATAGTGAACGATTGCAGTTTGCCAATGAACGGCCACCCGCGTTCAATCAGGAAGATCAGCCCAAGCTGCCCGCTGAGGGTTGGAGTGAAGAAAGGCTTCAGAAAGCGAACCGAAACTATGCAATGGAGTTTGTCCGAAACGGACTGATAGAACTTCATGGGGTTATTGGTGACAGCCAAACAAAAGCGCTGGGCGGCAGGGCAGCAAGGCTGATCGGGCTGCAGTACTGCTCCCAGACGCGGGCGCTTATCGGGACAGAAGACGGCGACCTTGCCTCGGCGGGAAGCTATCTCTCCAGGATGTTTGCCGGACTTGGCGACGAATCGGTCGTGGAATTAAGCGGTAGTACGTTGCAGATTATTCATAGTGGCTTACGCATTACTCAAGGTCTGGAACCGGCAGATCGAGAGACTGTACTAACGGTATGGAAAGAACTCTGGTTGGGTGCTCTCGCATCTTTCCAGCGAATGAAACACGCAGAGGTTGAAATCAACGGAGACTCGATTGTGTGGACGATCACGGATGTTGCTTGAGAGATGCCGCTCGCGAGAATGGTTCCATTAAGCGGCGTTTTCTAAGTTCCACCAATATCTCGGCATGTCTCTCCCTAAGGCAACGATCTTTGTTCGTTGGTGAAAGTTTTTGGTCAGTTCAGCGCCCAGCGCGAGGTGAGGCACGTGGTACAGCGTCATGGCACCCCGAGTCAGGATGGCAAAGATAGTGAGCCAGGCAAACAGACCGAATTGGCACATCGAATCAGGGGGTGAAAAAAGGCCGACAAAAGCGACTGCAAGCGGCACCGCCGATAGATACATGAATGGATGGCGCCCGCCCAACCCCAAAGGCGAACTTACTGGACAGAGGCACAATGCGATCGTTGGAAGAAGGGGGTGTCGCCATGTGTGCATCAAGCCAGAAAAGGGTCGCTACGAACAGGCTGACTCGATATGGTTCACCCATGCTAGCTCTGAATCGGGAACAAATTGCCGCAGCCTTTGATGAAGCTGGAGTTCTGCATGTCCCTGATCTTGAAAATGTTCAGTGGCCGTCCCTCGATTATTTTGGCTGGGTGCATCCTTCAGGACATCTCGGTTTCGTCGTTTTACAGTCACCCAACGATGGACGAAGTCGCGGTATTAGGATGAGTAGGGCGAAGCGGTCTGCGAAAAAACCGCGGATGGAGATGTGTTCCTGGTGCCATCATGTTCACAAACCAAATGGCACCGCGATGTTTACGGTGCCGGTAAAAGGCAGTGAGGGACGACACACATTGGGCAATGTCGTTTGCAAGGATCTGGATTGCAGCCTGAGGATAAGGAACCTGGTACAGCCAGATAGTTTTATGCGCGAGACGTTATACCAGCCAGCCAAGATCTGGCGCATGCAGACGACGATGCATAAGTGGCTCGGACGAGCCAACCAGCTCTAGCGGTCAACCACCATTAAAACACTGCACTGTTTTTTGCCTGTGTTTTCTTAAACGGCGGTCAGGTTTCTCATAAGGTCGCCTTGTTCTATACAGTTAAGGATTTCTGTCGTCCGTTCAACCCCCTCTGCCTTGCCGAACAGGTATCCCTGAATAGACTCACATCCCAGGTTCTTGAGGTATTCCAGTTGGGGATCAGTTTCAACGCCTTCGGCGATCAGGTTCAATTTCAATCCTTTCGCCATCGCCACGATAGCATCGACGATTGAAGTCGCTTCTTCACTTTCGTTAATTGAACTCACAAAACTCTTGTCGATCTTCAGCGTGTTGATGGGGAATTGTTGCAGGTAGCTGAGCGATGAGTAGCCGGTTCCGAAGTCATCAATGGCGACCTTTATATCGTGGGTCGCCAGTTCACGTAATTTTCGAATAGCGCTCGACATGTCGTTCATGATGACGTTTTCTGTTATCTCGACTTCAAGTATGCTGCCAGGCAGGTCGTGTTTATGCAGAGCAGACAGGACGTCTTCAATAAAGGTATCGTGCTCAACCTGCACACTTGAAAAGTTGATAGAGACTCGAACGTTCTTCATGCCTTCTTTCCGCCATTTTTGCACATCAGCGCAGGCGCGATCCAGGACATACCTCCCCAATTCTAGTATGAGGCCTGTTTCTTCCGCGATGGGGATAAAGTCACCGGGGTAAATCAGTCCGTTGGTGGGGTGTTCCCAGCGGATCAAAGCCTCAAACCCAACAAGTTTTTCGGTGATGGCATTCACCTGTGGCTGGTAGCATACCTTGATGTCGTCAGTGGTCAGGGCCTTGCGAAGCTCCCTTTCGGTATTTAGCCGGGCATTAGACGCTTCGTTCATTGAAGGGTGGAAGAACTCATAACCATTTTTACCGCGCTCCTTGACGCTGTACATCGCAAGGTCAGCTGATGCGATTAACGATTCGATGGTGTCACCGGAGTCAGGATAAAGAGCAATACCGATGCTCAATGTAACGTACAGTTCGTGCTCTTCAATTCGTAGTGGTTCCTTGAACACTTCCAGGATTTTCTGCGCAATGATCTCTGCGTCTTCTTCCTTGTTTACGTTTGGCAGAATAAGCGCAAACTCATCGCCGCCAAACCTTGCTAGCGTGTCACCCTTCCGAATGCAGCTTTCCAACCTGTGTGAGACAGATTGCAGCAGTCGATCGCCCATAGCGTGTCCAAGAGTATCGTTAACCCATTTGAACCTGTCCAGATCAAGGAACATGACGGCCAGCCTTTGGTCATTTCGAAGTGCCTGGGTCATTGCCAGGCTGAGTCGATCTTCCATCAGCACCCGGTTGGGTAACTTGGTCAGCGTGTCGTGGTAGGCGTGGTGATTGATCACCTCCTGGGCCTGCTTTTTCTCTGTGACATCCCGCGCAACGCCGTAGACGCCGCCGCTGATACCGGCACCACTCGGGCCAATCGACATTGATGTTGTATCAAAGTAGCGATGCTCGGAACCGTCTTTACAGGTGAGCTTTAGTTCAACTTTATGAGACTTTCTGTGCCCCTTGCGCCGTTCCCCGAATACATATTTAGCGAGTTCCTTGTTTGGGCTGGAGACCAGCTTTGAATAGTGCTGGCCTATCAGTTCGTTTTTTTCGAACCCCAGTGTCTGGTAGATGGTTTCATTCAGGAAAGTAAAATTCCCATCCTTGTCGAGGATAAACACAATGTCGGGTGAATTGTCGACAATGAATCGATGTAAGTGTTCGCTTTCTTCGAGTTTTTTCTGGATGTTTTCGTTGGTGACTTCCAGTTGTTTCGTGCTGGTGGCGTTCTTTACGGTTGCCAGAAGTTCGTCCGGCACATATGGTTTTTTAAGGAAGTCGTAAGCACCTTTCTTTAATGCATTGCGCGTAGATTCAAAATCAGTGTTGCCACTGATGACAATGATCTTAACGTCGATCTTCGAGTTCGCGACATGATCAATCACCTCGTACCCAGAGCCATTGGGCATATTCAGGTCAAGCAGAACTGAGTCATAAGATTGCTGCTCCAGCATTTTTATGGCATCAAAACCGCAGCTTGCGGTGCCGACCTCATAGCCAGATAACGTCATGAGTTCTTTCAGGCTATTAAGTTGTCCCGGTTCGTCATCGACGATCAGGACCGTGTATAGAGGTTGTATTTCTTTCAAAGCACTCATTAAAAGTTACCTGTGTTGAAGCTGCGGAATGGTGATTCGGAATTCAGTTCCATGTTGGTCGGACCGATAAGTGACAAAGCCGTTTACGGCTTCCGTTAGTTGCCTGACCACCGCTAGTCCTTCTCCACTGTGGTCACCAGATTTTGTTGAGACTCCCTTGTTGAAAACGTTACCGATGTCATCTGCGATACCCTGGCCAGTGTCTCGAACGGCAAGCTCTACAAAGGTATTGTTTCCATGCATGAGTTTTCCGGCAGTACAAAGAGAGATGGTATCCCCGCGTGAGCTGGATTCAGTAGCGTTCTTGATCAGGTTAGTCAGGATCTGCTTAAGATTGTTGCCATGAATCTGCACAATTGGGTTTGATTCATCCAGCCGGTATTCGAATTCAATGTCATGACCCCGGTCGAATAATGCACCTATTTGCCTGGTGACTTTATTCACTTCACACTCCCCGGGCCGATTCACCGACTCAAGTTTGAGATCATTAAAACTACAAACGATCTCTGCTGTCCTGAACAGTTCGCTACTGATAGATTCAAGGGTTTCCTGTGCCTCATGTTCCGGGCCAAGCTTCAGGGATAATACTTTTAGATAGTTTTGTACGGTGGAAATCGGATTGTTAGCTTCGTGAATAATTTCGCGTACGCGACTATCCAGTGCGTCAGCGTCAATCCGTTTATCGAGCTTGGCCGTAAACAGATACCTGCAGATTCTTCCGAACTGTTCTATGAGGTTTGGGCTGGACGATGCCCTGGCAAGTGTTGCTGGGCTCAGCGCTAGCAGGGTCACGGCAACACATATGGATGCGTCGTTCTCGCTGATGAATATTGGAATGGCCAGGCCATTTTTGGATCCCATCGAGACGAGAACTTTTTCATCTGCAACGGTCAAGAATTCACCGGTTGATACGGGCTCAGTGCTTGTTGCAGCCTGGTTAATCATTGATTGCGGTGAGCTCAGCTGATGCAGTTGGTTGAACCAGCCAGTCGAGTTCTCCGTGAAGGTGGTTACCGCTCTTGAGCCAAAGAGCCCCGAAGCCAGGGCTTGGATCGCGCAATCCCGAGACGTCTGGCACGCCAGGGCAGCGCTGCTGTCGATGAGATTGGCAATGTTTAACGCAAGCTCAAATCGCGAGCTGATATCGGTAATCGGTGCTGCAGATTCTGGAAGCAGGAGGTCCGACAGGAGTGAATCAATTTTTGCAGTCGATATAAACAACAGCGAAGCACATTCATCAATGTCGATCTCTGTCTCAACGCTGCAATGGCTGGCAACCGCAACCAGTCGCGTCAGCAGGGGTGAACCGTGCAGTGTTGATAATGTCCGATCGTAAAATGTCAGGGCGTCGGTTATCTCAGGGTCGGGGATAGCGATGTCGTGGCCAATCAGTCGACACGTGAGTGCTGTCTGCTGTGCGAGAGCAGGGTCAACAAGATGCCCCAGTGAAAGACCGATCTGGGAGGTTCGCTGGTGTTGTTCGTTCAGCGAGTTGATTCCCTTCAGGTTAATCTGGTTAGCCAGTGTGAGCGCACCCCGCCTTAGGTCCTCCAGCGTGAACGCCTCATGCCACTTGATCAGCTGCGTCGGCGGTCTGGCAGCCAGAAAAGGCAGGAGTGTTGCGGCGTGAGATTCGAGTGTATCGACCCAAATCGAACTATCTGTATTATCTGACTCATACAGCTTGAGTAAATTTAAGAGCGTCTGAGGCCCCGTGGGAGGAGTGTTTCCCACTTCAATGCTGTTTCTTAGGGTGGCGTCGGCGGCCGGCATTCGGCAATATTAGATTGATAATCTTATTTAAACAACAACTTATAACGTTTTATTAAGAGTTTTTGTTGGAAGTGCTCGTAAGTCTACGATGCTCTCCAGTCGAGATAGGCGTCAATCAGCTCAATCATGCGTTTTCGGTCAAAACTGGGCTCATGTCCGCCATGAACGGCCTCGGCCGGTAGTTCGCGAAGCCGCTTCATGGTGTTGATGTAGTCCGGGATGTTCGATCCCGGTAGCTGGTCCAGAAGTTGGCCATCGTAGAGGGCGTCGCCAGAGAAGAGTGTGCTGCCCGACGGATCCCATAGACCAATGCTGCCGGGTGAATCGCCCGGCAGGTGGTATACCGTGAGTGCTTTATTGCCAAGGTCGACAACATCTCCTTCATCAAGGTGGCGGGTGATACTGGTGGAGGTAACCTGGTAGTTTTCAATGTCGTAGAGGATAAGAGTGGCCAGTCCATCACGGGTTTATCGATCCTGTCTGCAATGGCGTTCTTCAGCGAACTGACACCTAGCCCGGTATCGACCAGTAGATCCTTGTCACGGCCGTGAAGGTGCCAGATATTGCACCTCAGGAACGGGTGCACATGCGGTTCATAAATAAGTGTCAGCTCATTACTGAGTTTTCTGGTGTCATACCAATGGTCGGCGACTCGCAACATGGCGTTTACCTGTCAAGGGTAGGGGCCTTAGTTTATGCTTCATTGTTTTGGGTAGGTAATGGAACATGCTCGGATACGAATTTCACGATCTGGTCGGTAATGTAGGCGTATTGTGTATTCTTGCAACCTATCTGCTTCTGCAAATTGAACGAATCGAACCGACAAGCCTGATTTTTTCCGGGCTCAATGCGCTTGGTGCAGGGATGGTCCTGTTCTCACTGATGGATGAATTTAACCTGAGTGCTTTCATTATCGAGTCCGCGTGGTTGACGATCTCAGTCTTTGGCATTGCGAGACAATTCTTCAAAGCCGACGCCGCCTGATTGATGTCGTGGTTCTTCTCCCGAATCGATGGTGTTATTCGCCCGGCAGGTCATGTGTTCTATGGCTGGTATATCGTCAGTGCGGCTGGTGGTTTGCAGCTTCTTTCCGGGCTGTTGTGGATGCACTCCTATGGCGCCTATGTTGTCCTGCTGCAGGATGAGTTCGGCTGGAGTAAAGCGCTCGTGGCCGGTGCCTTTGCGCTGACGCGAATCGAAAGCGGGATCCTTGGGCCTCTGCAGGGTTGGCTAACTGACAAGTATGGCCCCCGGATTGTGCTGGGTGTGGGTGTTGTGATCTTCGGGATTGGATTTATGGCGTTCAGCCAGATCACGACGCTTCTCGAGTTCTACCTGACTTTCGCGCTGATTGCGGTTGGCTCCAGCCTTGGCGGGTTCGCCACGGTGATGGTGTCTATCGTGAACTGGTTCAGCCGCCATAGAGCGAAGGCAGTTGCCCTGTCCCAAATGGGTTACTCGCTTGGTGGGCTCGCAGTCCCTGTTGTTATTATTTGTCTTGAAGCATTCGGCTGGAGGACAACAGCCTTCTATTCCGGGGTCATGGTTATCGTGGTTGGGTTTCCGCTGGTCTTCCTGGTGCGCCATCGTCCGCAGGACTATGGGGAGCTGGTCGATGGCGGTAGCCAGTTAGACAGCAACGGAACGCCAATGGTGTTTGCGAGTGGTCGCGATTTCACGACCCGACAGGCGGTGCGAACTTCTTCTTTCTGGCTGATCTCCATGGGGCACGCCTGCGCGCTGTTAACTGTGTCATCGATCATGGTCCACCTGGTTTCGCACCTAACCGAAGGTCTCGCTTATTCCCTGGGGCAGGCGGGCCTTGTGGTTGCGGCGCTGACCGGCTTCCAGATGCTGGGGCAGATAGGTGGTGGTTTCATCGGGGACAGGTTTAACAAACAGTTGATCTGTGTCGTCTGCATGATGTTCCACACCGCGGCACTGTTCCTTATCGCAAATGCTACAGAGCTCTGGATGGTCATACTGTTCACTGCGATGCACGGACTTGCCTGGGGAATTCGGGGTCCACTGATGGTCGCGCTACGTGCGGACTATTTTGGCCCATCATCTTTTGGCACGATCATGGGGTTCTCTTCCCTGATCGTGATGTTGGGCATGTCTATTGGGCCGATCTATGCCGGATATATGGCGGATACTCACGGCGATTATGTGATCGGGTTTAGCGTACTGGGTATTGGCGCGCTCCTTGGGTCGCTATGTTTTATGTTTGCCCGGGCCCCGGTTCATCCTGATGGTGATAAGCTGGTCGGTGAGAAGTGACAGCCTGTGCTAGGTGATGGTGTTAACGAAATGGGACTAACCAGAAGTGGCTACCTGAAGGCGATGGGTATTGATGTCTGGACATCGCGATCAGCTGTTGCGCCCCAGGTGGTTGCTGCAGTGGAAGCTGCGATCGAGCCCGCGAACAGCCCGACGGGAATGTCCCGGCAGGCACCTGCTAAGAAAGTTGAGACTGATGCGGCGGTTCAAACCGGGGATGCTGCAACCGGCAAACAAATCCCTGAATTCATGTTGGCATTGTTTCACTATGAAACGATTGGTATTTGCCTTTCGCTGCGTGCTGAAAGCGAACTTCCCAGGAGGTTTTGCGACGATGTGGCGCGCGCCATGGGTGGCAATATCGAATCCGTGCGTTACCAGTTACTCAAATGGCCAATGCTAAGCACATCGGGTATTGATCAATCCATTAACGCGGCGAGAGAGGTCGTTACCCAGAAATTCCGGCAAATGCCTGCCAGGGTATTGGTGTTTGGGGACGACGTTGGCGAGTACTACAATCCGCTGCGCGACCTGCCGCCCCTGTCGGTGGGAGCAGTTGGTGTCCAGACATTCCTTAAGGTGCCTTCCCTGAAAGGCCTTCTTGGGTCGGGTTCAGCCAAGCGCGAACTGATGCTGGCAATGCATCGTTGGCGCAGCAGCGAGATGCCTTGATGTCCAGCGAGGTCCGTCGCATGCAGCTGACCGATCTGCCTGATGTACTTCGAAACGAGCGCCGGGGTTATACGCATCCCTGGACTGAGGGGATTTTCAGGGACTGCCTCCGCAACGGCCAGGAATGCTGGTTGTTGATGTGTAGCGACCAGAACGTCGGTCATGGCATTCTATCGGTTGCGGCTGGCGAGTCTCACCTGCTGAATGTTTGCGTGCATCCTGATTTCCAGGGTCATGGTTTTGGGCGCATCCTGGTCGAGCACTTGCTGGAGCGGGCCCGGACGAGAGAGGCCTCGACCATATTTCTTGAGGTGAGACCTTCGAATGTGGCGGCCTGTGAGCTGTACGATAAGCTCGGCTTCAACGAGGTCGGGATCCGGGAAAACTACTACCCGTCTAACGTTGGACGGGAAGACGCACTGGTTCTGGCGAAAGAGCTGTTCTGAAGCCCGCCTGTACCTGCACGGTTTGCGTCTATATAATGCCGCGGCTTTCGCAATGACTCCGATAGATTCCCATGATTGAGCAAGAGGTCGACAAACGACGTACCTTTGCGATTATCTCGCACCCGGACGCTGGTAAGACCACCATTACAGAAAAGCTTTTGCTGTTCGGAAAGGCAATTCAGCTGGCGGGTACGGTTAAGTCCAAGAAGTCTGATCGCTATGCGGCCTCTGACTGGATGGAGATGGAGAAACAGCGGGGCATTAGCGTCACCACTTCCGTCATGCAGTTTCCCTATAAGGGTCGAATCGTCAATCTGCTCGACACTCCGGGGCACGAAGACTTTTCTGAAGATACTTATAGAACATTAACGGCAGTGGATTCTGTTTTAATGGTGATCGATGCAGCAAAAGGTGTCGAAGGTCGAACAGTCAAACTGATGGAGGTCTGCCGACTTCGTGACACGCCGATTCTCACCTTCGTCAACAAGCTCGATAGAGAAGTCAGAGACCCCATCGATGTGATGGATGAAGTGGAATCCGTATTGAAGATTGCATGCGCGCCCATCACCTGGCCCATTGGAATGGGCAGTCGTTTTAAAGGTGTGTATCACCTCTATGACGATGAAATCCATGTGTTTGAACCAGGCCAGGGTGATGTCGCTTCAGACGCGCGAATTATCAAGGATCTCGATTCCGGTGAAGCCGCGGAGTTTCTGGGTGATGACCTTGAAGAGTTCCAAGATGAGATCGAACTGGTGAAAGGTGCCAGCCATGAGTTTGATAAAGCTGCCTATCTTACAGGTGAGCTGACTCCGGTCTATTTTGGCACGGCGCTTAGAAACTTTGGTGTAAACCAGATGCTCGATGGGTTTGTTGACTTCGCGCCCGCGCCGCTGCCAAGAGCGACAAACTCGGAAGTCGTCGATTCCAAAAGCGATGAGTTCACCGGATTCGTATTCAAGATTCAGGCGAACATGGATCCCAAGCACAGGGACAGAATTGCTTTTATGAGAGTCTGCTCAGGACAATATTTTCAGGGCATGAAAATGCGTCATGTGCGGATTGGTAAAGACGTCAGGGTCAGTGATGCAGTGACATTTCTTGCCGGTGAAAGGTCTGCCGCCGATGAAGCTTTCCCGGGAGACATCATCGGCCTGCATAACCACGGGACTATCCAAATCGGTGACACGTTTACCAGCGGTAAAGATCTTAAATTCATTGGTGTCCCGCACTTTGCGCCGGAGCTTTACCGCCGCGTGCGGCTCAAAGACCCCTTGAAGAGCAAACAACTCAGGCAAGGTTTAACGCAATTGTCAGAAGAGGGTGCAACCCAGTTATTCATGCCGTTGACTAACAATGATTTGATTGTTGGTGCCGTGGGCGTTCTGCAATTTGATGTGGTGGCATTTCGATTAAGGGATGAATACAAGGTCGATTGCGGCTACGAGTCGGTTACTATTTCGACGGCAAGATGGGTGTACTGCTCGGATGAAAAAATGCTGTCTGAATTCAAACGAAAGGCTGAAGGAAACCTGGCGGTTGATGGCGGCGGGCACCTGACCTATCTCGCGCCAACCTCTGTGAATATGTCACTCACCCAGGAGCGGTGGCCGGATATCGAGTTCCGGGCTACTCGCGAAATCGACTGAGTTATTTTGTTACGGGAAAGTGCAGTCCTGCACTACCCCGCGGCCCGCGTGACCCATAGAAAAACACAGGATGTGTTTTGCTAATAAATTAAGTCATGTCGTCGTAGGGGTTTTCGACGTTCAGGCTTATCTCTTTATCCTGGCCCGGGATGGAAATGCCGTCAGAAGAGATCGTTAATTCTTCGCCTTCAATGACACCCACGCCAAAGTTGTAGATCGTGGAATTCTTACCGGCGATCATCGATTCGTCATAGGCTTCGATTTTTTCCTTGACTGACTCATTAAGGCTGGCATGTTTGATGAGCACAGCCTTGCCATGCTTTTTCCGCAGCATTTCTGTAACCACATGGGGGGCAAGTACGGCAGCCGTGGCATTGTTGCCCCCAAAGCCTTTGGAATTGATAAACACCGAATCTATGTCAGTCTTGCCGACCTGTCGATGTTTAAGGAGGAAGTCAAGATGGCTCTGGTGAACGTCATCTGCAATATTTTCTGAGGTGACTATCCCTGGGATGACCCCGTCGTTCCACACACCCAGAGATGCCATAAGCTGGTCAGCAGACGCGCAGGCAAGAGAATGACCAATGTAAGCTTTGATCGCTGCGACCGGCAATTTTTCGATCCCAAATGCTGCTGCCAGTTCGTTAAAAATGTGGGATTCGGTAACCCTATTCTGTGGGGTGCTGGTGCCATGGGCCTGAATGAAGGATCGATGTCGCAACGAGTCTTCGCCCAGGATGGAGCGCACTACACCCATAGCTTTGCCGACCGTCATATAATTTCCAATACCAGGACCTGGAATTGATTTTTTGAATCCGTCTGCATTGATAAAAACGTCAGCGACAGCGCCGTAGATATTAACGCCAAGTTCCAGCGCTAACGCATCATCAAACAGGACAATGAACTGGGATCCTTCAGATAGGGTAAAGCCGCAGTTTTCTGCGAAAGGGCGACACGCCCGCCGATGGTCGGCTTCGCCTTCGTTGATGCCATCAATTTTTTTGAGTGCTTCATCTTCCGCCAGGGCGCCCATAGTGCGATAGCCTTCGATGACATCCGGGGTCAGTGGTGCTTCACTTGCGCCGACAAGAACCGCTCGGGACTTGCCCGAGCGAATGTCCTGAATCCCCTGGCGCAGGTTGTACAGGAAGGTTGCGCAGGCACCGATGTTCGCTCCGGTAGTTCCCATATTTCCAAGAATATAGGCATTAACAAAATCCGCTGTCATCTCGGCGAGACCAAGTGGCAGGTTTTTCGAGCTTACGCGCTTGCCCAGCAGTCCGGCCTGTAACAGCCCGCCAGAGCCATTGGTATCCAGTTGCCCCATCGCGCTGCTTGCATAGACCGAGATCTGGTCAGCGGGCACTCGCCGTCTGACTTCATCCCAGTGAATACCAAGAGAGTTCAGTGCATCCGATGCACCGAATACAGTGAGCTGCAGTCCGCGCGGATGGTTGCGTGACTGATATAATTTTTCTGGTTCGAAACCAGAAGGCAATTGTCCGGCCGCCAGTACCCGGGATGATCGAGTGTCATTGAACAGTAAATCCAGATCACCCCTGACGGAGACGATCACGCCGTCGCCAGCTTCGTCAACGATCCAGTCGTCCGGGATATTGTCAGGCAGGTGGTTTCGCTTGATGGAGAAACTAATGGCTTTGTCTGATGTACTTTTTATTGTCGCCCTCTTGTGAAGAGGGATTGAATTCGCATCAAAAAGATTGCTTTCAAGGCGCCGGACTAAGGTGCCGTCCAGCATCGCTTTTCTGGCTTCTGCCGAAGTCGAATCCGTACGATTCATGAGCGCAGCGAGTGCAGCGAAGGTTTTGTCTTGTACAGAAGAACTCAGCTCATCAATCACCATGCGCCGGTAACCATGATGAGATGAACTTCGACCGGCGGGGTTAACGCCGCCAAAGCCAACAATTACCGGCAGGCGTGACAAGGCATAAACTCCTAAGTACCTAATTCAATTGAATAATGAAAATTATTGTACGTGGTTGAATGAGGCTTGTCGCTACACCATCTCGATAGCAACGGCAGTCGCTTCGCCGCCACCGATGCACAAAGAAGCAATGCCTCTTTTCTTGCCAAGTTTTTTCAGCGCGTACATCAACGAGACGATGATTCTGGAGCCAGTAGAGCCAACAGGATGCCCCTGTGCGCAGGCGCCGCCGTGAATGTTCACTTTTTCAGGATCCAGCCCAAGTTCGCGGGTTGCTAAAATCGTTACCATCGCGAATGCTTCATTGATCTCGAACAGGTCAACATCGTCCTTTGACCACCCGGTTTTCTCGAGCAGTTTTTCGATAGCCCCGATAGGCGCGATAGTGAATTCTGACGGATGACGAGAGTTGGTGGTGTGGGCGACAATTCGCGCCATGGGTTTCAGGCCTTTTTCCTTCACTGCAGCCTCGCTTACCAGGATCAGTGCAGAGCCACCGTCTGAGATAGAGCTGGAATTTGCGGCGGTAACTGTACCGTCTTCCTTGAACGCGGGTCTCAGCGTCGGGATTTTGTCGATTTTTGCATTGTGTGGTTGCTCATCGTCGGTGACGATAGTTTCACCTTTACGGGACTTCACAGTCACAGCAACGGTTTCGTCTTTAAGTGAACCATTGTCGATAGCATTTTTTGCCCTGGTCAGAGATTCGATGGCAAATGCGTCCATGTCTTCCCTGGTAAGTTGGTACTTGTCCGCGATTTCCTGTGCGAAAGAACCCATGAGCCGTCCGGTCTTTGCATCTTCAAGCGCATCGGTGAACATGGAATCC
This sequence comes from Gammaproteobacteria bacterium, assembly GCA_012961165.1. GTDB lineage: Bacteria > Pseudomonadota > Gammaproteobacteria > Pseudomonadales > Azotimanducaceae > UBA9659. The sequence continues at coordinate 14,252 of DTZW01000337.1, forward strand.
TGGATTTCACCGTGTCCCATACGCATGCCGCCGCGTGCTTTTGGCAACATGTAGGGGGAATTGGTCATACTTTCCATTCCTCCCGCCACCATGATCTCGTTAGAGCCGGCTTTGATGAGGTCGTGTGCCAGCATCGTCGCTTTCATCCCTGACCCACAAAGCTTGTTAATCGTCGTCGCACCTGATTCCACTGGAATACCGGCATCCATGGCCGCCTGTCGTGCAGGGCCCTGGCGAAGTCCATTTGGCAGGACGCAGCCCATGATGATTTCCTGGACATCTTCACCCTTGAGGTTTGCGCGCTCGATTGCTGCGGCTATTGCAGCACTTCCGAGGTCAACGGCAGAAAGATCACTAAAGCATCCTTGCATGCCTCCCATAGGGGTTCGGGCGCCAGCAGCAATATATACGGATTCAGTCATGGTCGGGTCCTGTTATTCTCGTTAGTCGTATAATGTTGCG
>DTZW01000338.1 GCA_012961165.1 Gammaproteobacteria bacterium
GACGCTAACGATCCTGATGATGATGGCGCCGGTCCCCACCCGATGAATAAGCTGGGTCGCCTTCGGGTGTCGACCGCAGTGGGTTACCTTGCACCAGCTCGCATTCGCCCTAACCTGACCATCCGCGCAAACACCACGGTCACGCGCATCCTGTTTGATGGCATCAAGGCAACCGGGGTTGAGGTACGAAACGCCGACGGTTCGACTGAAACGCTTAACGCGAGCCTGGTTGTACTTTCAGCAGGCGCACTCATGTCACCAAAGATTCTGATGCATTCCGGCATCGGCCCGAGAGCATCACTAGAGTCATTTAATATTGACCTTGTCGGCGACGAGCCGGGGGTCGGACAGAACCTTTGCGATCATCCCGCTCTTGGTGTCGTGTGCGAAGTGAATGACCCTTCGATAATCAATCACGACCAGCCCATCATCCAGACCATATTACGTTATACAGCCGAAGGCTCAGACAAACGAAACGACCTGCAGATAGAACAAATCAGTTTTGCAGGTCGTCCTGGAGGGCCGGCGCTCTTTAGTATCGCCGCTGTGCTCGAATACCAGTATGGCCGCGGCGAGTTACGGCTGCGCTCCGCCGATCCATTTGATGCGCCGATCGTTGACAACCGATTCTGTGAGGACGATCGCGACACCCGGAGGCTGGTAGCCTGCATGAAAGATACTCTCAGGCTCACCAGTAAAGGTGCACTTAAGGAGATGATTAAATCAATTACGTTCCCCGACCCCGCACGGGGTACCGATGATGAATCACTGTCGAAACTCTGCCGCCGATTCTCTGCGAGCGGATATCATCCGTGCGGCACAGTGAAAATGGGTGACGTGAAAGACCCGATGTCCGTGGTCGACCAGTACGGCCGCGCTCACCGGTTCGATAACCTGGTGGTGGCTGATGCTTCCATCATGCCGTTTGTGCCAAGGGCAAACACCAATCTTACCTGTATCATGATTGGTGAGATGATTGGCGAATGGCTACGAACAAAGCCTGAACACTACCGCTAGCGCTAAGAGCACACCCTATGAATGACATTACGATCAGAAACGTCCAAATTCTTGACGGGCTCGGCGGGCAAGCCTGCGCCGGCGACGTCGGCATCCGAGATGGACGGATTACAGAAGTTGGCAGCGCCGGACCAGGCAAAGAGGAAGTTGATGGCAAGGGCCAGTACCTGGCCCCCGGCTTTATCGACACACACTCTCATGACGATGGCGCCTTCTTTCGCCATCCGGGTATGGAGTTTAAGCTGGCACAGGGGGTCACCACCGTGGTCGCCGGTAACTGCGGCTTCAGTGCGGTGCCAATCGACCCGTCAGTTGACCCGAGCCGCGCGAGTGGTGGAATACTCGCCGGTCTTGGAGGCTCATTCACCGACCTGGAAGGATACTTCGAGGCGGCGCTTGATAAAAACCCTGGTATCAACAACATCATGCTGGTCGGGCATAACACCGTCCGAACACTGGTGATGGGCATGGCAAAGCGTGCGCCCAATGCCAGCGAACTAGGCGCCATGAAATCCCATGTCAGCAAGGCACTTGAACAAGGTGCGTGCGGTTTCTCCACAGGACTGATCTATCGACCCGGCCGCTGGAGCGATACCGAGGAAGTCATCGCGCTGGCAAGTGCAGCCAACGAATTTGGTGCGCTCTACACCACCCATATGCGGAACGAAGGCGATCACTTACTTGAAGCGGTTGATGAAGCACTTCGAATAGGTCGTGAATCTGATGTTCACCTGCATATCTCCCATCACAAATCAGCAGGCCCGGCGAACTGGGGTAAGGTCGGTGATTCACTCGCGAAAATTGACGCAGCCCTGGCGGCAGGACAACCCGTCACCCTGGATGTATACCCCTACACCGCCGGTAGCGGAAGAATGATCGAGTACTTTAATCTCGATAACATAAGCCGCGAGCTCGCCGAGGTGATTCGTATTGCCAGTTGCCCGGCTTTCCGTGAATACGAAGGCAGAATGCTAAAAGACATTGCCGCTCAGCAACAGGTAGATATCTGCGACCTGACGCTCACTATCCTCACAGCTCCGAAGGGAGACCGTACTATCTGCATCCAGTTCATTATCGATGAGCAGGATATCGCCACCAACCTCGCCCATAAGGACATGATGGTCGGATCCGATGGTATTCCGGAGCTGAAAGGTAAACCGCATCCCAGGTTATTTGGAACCTTTCCACGCATTCTGGCAAAGTACGTACGTGAAGACGGAGTATTGTCGCTACCTGAGGCAGTAAGACGGATGACTTCACTATCGGCACAGGTATTTGGCATCGAGAGTCGCGGCCAGGTAAAAGAAGGTTACTGGGCAGACCTGGTGTTGTTTGATGCAGCTGCCGTACAGGACCTGGCCACTTACGACGAGCCCAAGACAGAGCCTGCAGGCATATCACTGGTCGTCATCAATGGGAATATTGGCCTTCAGGATGGTCAGCATCGATACGCCGGGTCCGGTAAGATGCTTCGCTTCAATAATAGCGCGTATGGAGAGTAAAGATGCATGACACCTTTCTCATGGCACTGGCAGGTGGTATCTGCATCGGATTAGCCGCAATTTTCCTGATGGTCACGCTCGGCAGGATCGGCGGGGTCAGTGGCATTGTCTTTTCTGCCGCCAAAAACCCTGTCGAAAACTTCTGGGCGATCTTGTTCATTGCCGGACTCATTCTTGGCGCTTTCCTGTTTCACTTTACTTCGGGTCACCCGATTCCCGCATTCAAAGTACCCATGCCACTCATGCTTGCCGGCGGGTTCATTGTCGGCGTTGGCACCAAACTGGGGAGCGGTTGCACCAGTGGTCACGGCATTTGCGGGATAGGCCGGTTATCAGTCCGGTCCATCATTGCAACCTGCACTTTTATGCTGCTCGGTTTCGTTACCGTCTACCTCCGTCTGCATGGAGGTGTCGCATGAAACTATTGATGGCACTTTTATGCGGCATGCTTTTTGGGTTTGGGCTTGCACTGTCTGGCATGACAGATATAAACAATGTCATTGGCTTTCTTGACCTGTTCGGTGACTGGAATCCGACGCTTGCATTTGTGATGGTCGGCGGAATACTGGTCAGCCTGCCATTCTTTCAGTTTGGTCTGGGAAAGATTAAGGCACCACTTTTTGCAGATGTATTTCGGCTACCCACGAGAACTGATATTGATGGTCGGCTAATTGGCGGCGCCGCATTATTCGGAATTGGTTGGGGGCTTGTTGGACTTTGTCCCGGCCCTGCCATTGCGTCACTTGCTTACCTGAATATCGATATTCTCTACTTTGGCGTGGCCATGATGGCAGGTATGTTTGTGACAGATTTCGTAGACAGGTTGCTGACCGTAAAGTCATAATTTCGCCGCCTGCCTCATTACCGTCATTTCGACGGAGTTGCACCAGGGTAAACACCACCGTCATTTCGACGGAGCCCGAAGGGCGATTGGAGAAATCTCACATCCCGGCAATGAAACACCACTAATAAAGCCGTTTGTTCACCCCTTCTTTGAACGAACCATTTTTCTCAGGTACGGGCTCCGTGAACTCGTAGTCGCCAGCAAAAACTTCCTTGTCACCGCCCGGCGCCCACCAGACCCAGATCGCCCTAACATTATCTTCAGTATGGTTCACCATCTTGTGCACGGCGCCCGGCTTCGTATAGATCGTCATTCCCTGACCCACTTCTCGGGTAACCCCATCGACAGTCCAGTCAGCCTTACCTTCTATCACAAAATAGATTTCCGGAACTTCATGCCTGTGGCTATGGTAGATCGAATTCGGTGCCAACTCCCATATGCCGAACTGGATGTCATCACGATCGATCTGCCCACCTTCAATGCCACCCACCAGAGTCTTCCAGCGCGCAATGTTGAACTCGTTAACCTTCCAGGTGACCTCGGACTGATCCAGGAATGGCCCGGCTATGGCAGGAGCCTGCTGGGCAATGGAAACACCTGCCGTCATCAGAAGGCAGGCCAGCGTGACGAAGCGCAAAAATCGAGATCTCGCCACTCCGCCTTTGGCCCCAGTAGAGATGACTGGATGGCTTGCCACAGCTCCCCTCTCCATCATTTCGACTGAAGTGGCACAGCCACGTAACAGAGAAATCTCGTCCTCGCGATCCCCCAGGCTCCCATGGAAGTTGCTGTGTGCACTACAAACGCAATCCGGCATCCAGTTCAATAACCCGACCACTCACATAATCATTCTCGAAAATGTACTTAGCGGTATGAGCGACTTCTTCCGGCTGGCCAAGGCGTTTAAGCGGAATACCCGCAGCCATCTTCTCCAGCGCTTCCGGTTTCATGCTGGCAACCATTTCCGTTGCGATGAAGCCGGGCGCGATAGCCGCCGCCCGAATACCATAGCGAGCCAGTTCCTTGGCCCAGACTGTCGCCATCGCGGCCACGCCTGCTTTCGCCGCTGAGTAGTTAGTCTGACCCATATTTCCGGCCCTGCTGATGCTGGATATATTGATAATGCACCCGGCGACGCTTTTCTCAATCATCCTGGAGGCAGCCTCACGCCCACAGAGAAATACACCAGTCAGGTTTACGTCAATGACAGCCTGCCATTCCGCGAGCGACATCCGTTTTTCGATCTTGCCGTCCTTAAACTTGACCATCAGGCCATCCCGCAGGATACCGGCATTATTGACTAATCCATGAACCTCACCAAAGTCGGCTTCTATAGCGTCAAATGCCGCGATCACATCATCTTCTTTGGCGACATTGGCCTTATATGACTTTGCATCGCCGCCTGCGTCTTTACACAATTGAACTGCTTCAGCCAGCGGTTCGTCGTTCAGATCGATGAGTGCCAGATTGGCACCTTCTTTAGCCATTACAATAGCCATTGCACGACCTAGACCCTGCCCGCCGCCAGTAATGACGATAGTTTTGCCGTTCAAATCCATGTTTTTCTCCTGCAGTAAATCCGCATACTAAATCGAGGGCGAATAATGCCATTTCAATCTGCGAAATGCACAAAGACCGGTCCACAACCCCGATCTTTGTATCAATAGGGCGTGCCCGGATATTCCATCACCAACTGAACGGCCATTCGAGCGTCTCAGCCCCGACTGCCCAGACATTTCCTATACATACTTATTTCATTGATTGATCCAACTCTATCAATAAGCTGATAGGCTTTTCTTTTCAGCCCCCTTCTGCCTACACTGTAGCCAACCAGAAAAAGGAATAAGGGCAATCAATGGCAAGAGAAGTCCACACAGCGCGACTACAGAAAATTGAAGACCTCCGCGAAGAGATACTAAAAGCAGGCGATGAAGCACAGGAACTGAAAAAGCTTCCCGACTGGATTGTCACCAGGATGGTTGATGAAGGGTTTTTCCGCTTCGCCCTGCCCGCTGAAATGGGCGGTGACAATGCAAGCTCAATGGAGACAATAGAAGTCCTGGAGCATATGGCTGCCATCGATGCATCGGTAGCCTGGAATGTCATGCTCGGCTCCGAGATTAACGCCATGGCGGTTGGTGGTATGGATCCAGAGCTTGCCAAGGAGATTTACCTCGATAACCCTCGCGTTATCATGTGCGGTGGCGGTGGGCCAGGCAGCACACCACCTCGCGCCGAACGTCAGGCTGATGGCAGTGTGAAAGTCTGGGGCCAGACCACCTTTATATCTGGATGTCATAACGCCGATTTCTGCTTTATGGGTGCGCCCCTGATGAAGGGTGACGAGCTGGAAACCGATGCAAACGGCGCCCCGGTCTTCAAGTTATGGTTCCTCCCCAGAGACCAATTCGAAATTGTGCGCACCTGGGACGTAGCAGGTCTTCGTGGTTCAGGTTCAGATGACGTAAAAGCCGACGGCGCAGTTGTCCCCGCCAAATATGCCGGTATAGACCTCTGGTCAGTACCAGCACATTACCCTAACCCCGTTTATCGTCTGCCGACGGCACTACGTTTGGCTTATAACAAGGCCGCTATAGCGATAGGCGTCGCGAAAGGCTCACTGGAAGTCTTCGCTGACATCGCCAAGAACAAGATTCCCATGTTGACCTCTGCATCTCTTGCTAACAGAGGCATTGCTCAGTACAGGATGGGTGTTGCCGAAGCGACCTACCGCGCATCCCGCGCATGGTTAATGGAGTCCATGACCGCGGTCGAAGATGAACTAACCGGAAACTCCGACCTTCCAGGTGCAAAGACTACCCAGGATGCTCGACTTGCCTGCACCCACGCAGCCAACGAATGCATGAAAGTCGTCGACCTGCTGCACAACACTGCAGGTACAACCGGCATGCGAACATTCAGCCCGCTGGAAAGAAAACTCAGGGATTCTCATGGAGCCGCAACGCACAGATGGGTAGCTCATCCCCTTTATGAAGATCTTGGAAAAATTCTTCTCGGTATCGAAGCCGGGCCAGAGTTTGCCGGAGGAACTGGTGCACCTGTTCTGCCAGGGCCGAAGTAACCGTTCAGCAATCTAGACCAAAAATGCCCGATTTATTCGGGCGTTTTTATCTGTACTCGCCTCGGATGAAAAATCCGGCGCACGCACAACCATGCCGACCGTCGCCGTGTAGACAGGAATGGCCTGGGTCAACACCGGCGCGGGTTTCTAACGGACGAGCGCATGAATTGCCGACTCAATCAAATCAGCGCACTGTTTACTGATTTTCTGAACCAGACCCTGATCGTAACCCCGCATTCCCGGTGTATGTATGTGGCCTGCTGGCACAAGACTTCCTTTTTCTTGTATATGCCGAATCGCCCTGTAGGCAATCTCATTCGACAGGTATCCACCCCCACTTCCAAGGACAGCGGTTTTCGACTCAAGCGCCGCCAGGCTCACTGCTTCAATCTCTCCCTGCTCCAGCGTTGTGACCAATCTGTTGTCGTTAACCGGGAAATCACCCATACATTTCTTCATCTCACCCGCGGGTAACGAAAATTCAACAAACTCCGGCCCCTTAAGGTGTGGCGGTATAATGGGTTTCTCCGCTGACCCACCACCTGCCTGCCTGACATTATCCCGTGTCGATACAGATCGCCTCCTGCCAGGGAATCGCTCCAGGTCGAAGCCTGTTCGACCCATACTGACGGTAATCACCATGTCCACTTTATCAGTGAAGGTCTCAAGGACTCTTTCAACCAGAAACTCATCAAAGTCCTTATAACGCACCGGAAATATCATCGAACGAATCTCAGCTCTTCCCGCAGCCAACACTATCTGTTTGTGTTGATGTTGGAGTGCGACCACGCCGGACGGATTCCCCTGTTCTATGTGATCGTCCAGGTGAAACGGGTCGAACCCCGTCACCAGCACACGATAGGTTGCACCACCTGAAAACTGATTGCCCAGCATGCCGCGGCTTGCCAGCTCAAACTCCAATAAATCCGAGGATTCAGCACCGAGCTCTCTCAGATATTGAGCTAGAATGAGTCGTTGCCAGTAGAGAGGCCGATCATCAAGTTGATCCTTATCGAACGCGCTTGACCAGAGCTCATCACCGATCTGACGAGGGTTCACTTCAGGCCGTAAGGCTGGACGCCATGCTCCTGGCGGGAGCAGTGACCCAAGTGAAACCTCGGCGGTGGCGAGCCTTGATTCTTCAATATAGGTTTCTGACATCCCGTAAACTTACACTAGTGACCTCAGTTCTCAAGTCACCTGTAGACTAGTGACCTCAGTTCGCAACTAAATATAAGACAGACACATGATTCGATTCGGCGTATTGGGCGCAGCCCAGATTACTCCTGCAGCACTTATCTACCCATGCATGAATGAACCCCTTGCACGAATCTCTGTTATGGCGGCTCGAGACAGGGCCAAGGCTGAAACCTTTGCAGCCGCGCACCACATAGGGACCGTGTGCGATAGCTACTCTGATGTTGTTCGCCATGAAAAGATAAACGCTCTGTACAACCCGCTTCATATTTCCGCCCATCATCGCTGGACCATCGCCGCCTTGAATGCAGGCAAGCATGTCCTTTGTGAGAAATCTCTTGCCTGTAACGCAGCAGAAGCGAGGGAGATGAATCAAGTAGCTAAAGACAAGCGCCTGGTCTTGATGGATGCATTTCACTATCGATATCATCCCCTGTTCGCGCGAATGAAAAATATCGTCGATAGTGGAAAACTCGGTATTATCGAGTCCATTGATGCTGCCTTTCATATCCCGGTGACAGACCCGGATAACATCCGTATGAACTATCACCTGGGTGGGGGCGTCACGATGGATATAGGCTGCTATCCCATTTCATGGATTCGGCATTTGGCTGGTACCGAACCGACGGTTGTTTCGGCGACGGCAGAAGTTGGTCCACCCCAGGTTGACCTGTTCCTGGAAACCAAAATGGAGGCCGGCAACATCGCCATCACCACATCTGCTGATATGCGGGCGTCAGCATCATTTAAGGCAGAAGTGACGGTCAAGGGAAGCAGGGGGGAAATGCGGGTCGCCAACGTCATTGCACCACAGATGGGTCACCTTCTGACCCTGAACGTGCGCGGACAGACAAGCCACGAAACCGTTGATCGCAGGCCTACCTATGCGTATCAGCTGGATGCCTTTATCGCCGCGGTCGAAAAGGACGAACCTCTTTGGACTGACGGCGACGATGCTGTTGCCCAGATGACAGTGATTGATCGGTGTTATGAAGCCGCCGGTTTACCTATTCGTGGTCTGGAACTCTGACCAGTCCCAAGGACCGTTACTTGACCCAATAACCTGGTTCGTTAGTGCTGTAACCAAGACAGCGATAGGTTTCATCGACCAGGGATTGCCCTCTTTCATTCAGCAAAATCCCCGCACCCATCTTGTTCATGCTGTATCCAAAACCAAGATGACATTCAGTATCGGCAAAGCCGACGCTACCACCCGCGCCAGCATGTCCAAATGCGTGCTTGCCCATGATAATGGTTTCGAGCGCACCAGCTTCGCGATGTCGATTATCCATGCTGAGCATAAAACCCAGGCTAAATTTCGTCGGTAACACAAGCGTCACATCTTCATTGGTAGCCACAGAAGCAGCCTGCATACGCTCGAGGCCAACCTTGTCAACAAAGCCTTCGCCGCCATTGGCAAAGGGTTTGAACATTCCCGCAATTCCCTTCCCATTGGCAATGCCTCCACCTGCGCCGTACTGGCAGAGATAGCTTTCCGGGGCGTCAGTCCTAAATTTTCCGTTGTTGAGTAGCGCAATGTATTGCAACGACTCTTTACTTTGCAGCAGCGCAACGGTGTACGGAGAAACCGGATCCCCTTTTTTCGGTGCCCAGCGCATCATTCTTGATACGCGGTGATGTTCTGATTCAGGCAGGCCAATGTGAAAATCCAGCCCCAAAGGCTCCGCGACACGCGTTCGGAAATAATCTCCCAACGAAAGACCAGAGGCGCGCCTAACAAGCTCTCCAACAGCCCAACCAAACGTCGACATGTGATAACCATTTCGAGTGCCCGGCTTCCAGAATGGCGCTTCTTCCGCCAACCGCTGCACCATGTAGTCCCAGTCCAGAAAACCGCCTTCCTTAATCGGCGTGCGGATAGCAGCGAGGCCCGCTGAATGATTGAGCATCATGGCAACGGTCACATCTTCCTTGCCCTGCTGGCCAAATTCAGGCCAGTAGTCTGCGACCTTTGCCCACAAATCGAGTTTTCCTTCACAGATAAGTATATGCGCACAAATTGAAACAGCCGCTTTGGTCACCGAATGCACAACACTCATGGTGTCTTCCTGCCACTCTGACTCCTGCCGGGGATGCATTCGACCACCCCAAAGATTAACGACAGTTTCCCCTTCAACATTGAAACAAACGGACGCTCCTTGCTCTTCGCGATCTTCAAAATTGGCAATGAAGGTCTCCAGCACGCTGCGGAACTTGTCATCACAATAGCCGTGAATAGTACCTTTCCCGTCACTAAGCGCTATTTCTATGGGGCTACTCATTGCCTTATTACCGCTTTTCTAGAGAGCAAACATCCTACAAAACCCGTACCTCGTACGGCCGAGTTTATTCGCAACTCGAACTTCCGGTAGCTGTTGATCACGATTGGACTACTTTTCTGCATCCAGAGTGCCACCCTCATTTTTATTGCTTAACGCTTCTTTAGCTCAACCAGAATAGCGTGATAATCACCTCCAGCATTGTGCGCAGTTTCAATATGACCCTTCTTGATGAAATCTGAAGAACCTGGCTTTGGAAAAAATTCAAATGTTTCACCAAGGGATCCTCCTGTTCCATTGTGAAACTGAACCTGGATGGGCCCCTCACCTGAAATGTTCAGCAAAAAATAGTCAAGCTTGTGCTCATGTTTCGGGATATCTTCGCCCCCTCGCACAACCTGGTTCCAGACCCGGACCTCTTCATCCTCAAACACAACTTCCGTTGCTATTTCATGATCAGTCATCGATAAAACCTCCGAGTCTTTCATTAGCCGCCAGAAAATCTTCCATGAAATCGTACACCACCTGTTTAGCAGACAGGCTCTGGTTCATCATGCCAACACCCTGACCTACCCAGTAAGTCACCAGTTGCTTCGCGCCCTGATGACCGGATTCCGCGAGTTTAACGACCTTACCCAACGCCGGCTCACTCACCAGGGATTGGAGTGGCATCGGTAATGGCTCCGGCGCCTCCACACTTTCCCACGCATCAGTCCAGGGTGACCTAACCTGCCTTGAATATTTCCCGGTACGACTCTTTGTGCGAATAGTTTGGCTGGAGCCAGCTGAGAGCAATTTTTCCTTGATAATGGGTGACGTCTCCGCCTCCTGGGTGGTTAACCAGACGGAACCCGTCCAGGCCCCATGTGCCCCCATAGCCATGGCCGCTGCCATCTGACGTCCCGTGACAATGCCACCTGCAGCCAGCACAGAAACATGAGGGAAAACCTCTACCGCCTGTGAAACTTCAGGTACCAGGACCATCGTGGACACTTCGCCGCAATGCCCGCCGGCCTCTGTGCCTGCCACTATCAGAATCTCCACACCTGCTTCAGCCTGTTTGATCGCATGATGCTTGGCACCGACAAGCGCGCCGCAGAGAACCCCTTTCTCTTTCGCCATCTGCAACATGTAGGCTGGCGGAACACCCAGCGCATTAACAATCAGGCTTATGGGATGGGCAAACGCAATATCCATAATGCCCTCGGCACGCTTCTCTCCAAGGAAACCGCCATTGCCACGTGACACCCCTTCGTACACATCAGCCGTATCAACGTTGTGCCTTGCCAGGATGCCCGCCGCGAAGTTCTTGTGTTCATCCGGCACCATGGCGCTGACTTCTTCCGAAGATTGGGATTCATCCTTGTTCACCATACTCGTTGGAACTATCAGATCCAGCCCGTAAGGCTTGCCATCGATATGCTCATCAATCCAGGCAAGTTCTATTTCCAGCTGATTTGGCCCGAAACCCGCGGCGCCCAGGACACCCATACCACCAGCCTTCGAAACTTCAACAACAACATCGCGGCAGTGAGTAAAGGCAATCAAGGGAAACTCGATACCGAGTTTTTCACAGATAGGAGATTTCATAGTCGCTTCCTTCTCGTTTATATTGCGGTAACAGGGTTTGATCATCTCATGATCAGTAAACTGATTCGAGCCGGGTGATTGTGCCTATTCGGCTGTATCTGCAGAGGCGCTCGAGTTTCTTTGTCTGAAGCGATTTGCACGACACGCCCGCAGGCAATAGACAGGAAGTAAATGGACTAGATAGAGAACCGAGAAACACGCAATCAAAAAAAAGGCGCCTTACGGCGCCTTCTTAAGGAGAGCGTATTATTGCCCCATTGAATAAGTTATATCTAGCTTGTACATACGACCGAATGGGTTGTGTGTAAAGGTATCGTAGTTCATTTCACGAGACATGAAGGCTGGATCGTCATCCTCCATATTAATGACGGATCCTGTCACTGCCAACTCGCCATCCATGAACCGGTAGGTTACATGAAGGTCATGAGTAACATGTGTCGGTACCTTCGCATCACCTGACGAAAAGTAACCGAGGTCATATGAACAAAGCTGCTCTATTGTTTTGCGTATCATTACTGGGTGCTTGCGCATCATCAGACCAGACGCCCGAACAAATCGCTGCTGCTAAATCTGCGCGTAAACACTGCACTGATAGTGCACCTACCGGGTCACTTCGCCGGGTATCCCCGGTGCAGAAGTGCCGCACAGTTGAAGGCTGAGCGTGAAGCGGCTCAGGAATCGTTGAGGAACCGGGCTTCTGTGTCTGGAGGTGGCGGTGAGAGTCAGCAGACCAGGGTCTGCTTTTTGTTGGTGATTTGGATGATGTAACCGCCGGACCTTTCATCGTGATCCAGCTTCATATGGCGTCGTTGATATCTGACATTATACACAGCTCGCGATAGGCACGGCGCCGGATCGTGTTGGAGAATGCAGCATACATCTATGTATCGCTGGCACGCACGGAAGCGTAATATTCACTGATCACCTGCTGATATTGGTACCCACTAAACCCGGCAGGTTTATCACAGGATCTGGGTATCTTTCATGACCTGGGTTTTAATCCTATCCGCGCCCTCTGGAATCTTAGCTCACCGATACTATGCCGATGAAATACTTTACAACATTAATAGTTTACTGCTGGCTCGCTACACCCGCCCTCGCCAACGACACTCTGAGTTCTGCTTTCAAAGCAGTCGACGAACGCGACTACGAACGAGCGATAGGAACCCTGACCAGGCTATCCGAGAAGCAACAGGATCGTAATGTGTTGTTTCATCTTGCAAGGGTGCAGTACCACTCAGGTGATTTCGGCGACGCTTCAGACACCCTGGAAGACTTTCACCAGCAGTATCCTAATGATGGCGAAGCCTACTATCTTTCCGGTCTGGTATACCTGGCGCTCATCGGCGAGGTCAACATTTTCAAGAAAATCGGCATGGCGAACAAGGCACTATCGTCCTGGAAGGCTTCCGTTGCCGCCGACCCCGGGAACCTGAATTCCAGGTATGCCATCTTCGCTTACTATACCAATGCACCGAGGATAGCCGGTGGGGACCTGGACATTGCCAGGGAGCAGATGAATGAAATCGAACAGCTGGACAAGGCTTATGGCGCCATGGCGAAAGGCCTGTTGCTCAGCAAGGAAAAAGACGTGGCGGGCGCAGAGGCCGCGTTCCAGGAAGCCGCTATATTGATGAATCGCGCAGGGCCTTACTTTTCTCTGGCTCAGTTTTATATGCAGACCGAGCAATATGAAAAAGCGATCTCTTCCGTCCAGCAGTTCCAGAGCCGCGAAAAACGTTGGTGGGATCCGGATGTGACAGTCGCCTACCTTGTGATCGCAAGCGCGAACGCTGAACTGGGGAACCTTGAGGTAGCCAGGAAGGAAGCTGCTCTAGGGCTTTCCATGAATCCCAACAAACAAATTAAAAAACTACTCAACGCTATATTAAAGTCCTTATAGCTGCACTTCATCTACTTAAGATTAGATATCTGGCTTGGTGGCCTGTTCTTCTTTCACAAAGATCATCATCACAAAACCGACCACCAGCAGACCGATCAGCGACGCAAGCCCTGCCCGCTGGCTCTCAAAGAAGTCGGTAAAAAAACCCACCAGCAGCGGAGCCATGAATGCCGTTGCTGTGCCTGAAAGCGCGTAAAGCCCGAAAAACTGAGTCACCAGTTCCGGCGGAGAGATTCTGGCCATCATAGTTCGAGCACTGGCGAACCCGACTGTGATAAACATACCAAACAGTTGAGTATTCAGAAAGTACAGTACTTCGGGCAACGTTTTAAAATATGGGGATGACCAAACCGCAACACCAGGCGTGACATCAATGAGGTACAAAATCGAGTCTGGCTGAAGTGATACGCCAATGACAAGCAGTAACGCGGTGCCACCTATTGCGATCAACACCGCCACCTTAGATCCAAATCGATCATCGACCACGCCGCCAATAACCGCACCAATAGCAGCAGACAATGAAGTCACTATGCCGAAGATAAGTAGTGAAATCGCATCCCAACCAAAAGTCCCCGCAGCATAAACGCCACTAAAAATCAGGATACCCACTAGGCCATCGTTAAAAATCATCCGCGCGATGAGGTACAGAGCGACATTGGAGTAATGGCTCACTGCCCTGACCGTCGTCCAAACTTCCTTCAATCCTTGCGATACAGCCTGTTTCACGGTGAATGTTGTGTTCTTGCCATCAGGGGTGAAAAGAAACAATGGCAGACTAAAAACCAGCAGCCAGATAGCGGTCATTGGTCCCACGATTCGATTGTGTTCCTCTGCTTCCTGGTCGAGACCGAAAAGAGGCGCTTCCGGAATAAAGAACCAGTCCACCGTGCCTGGTAATGCAAAGGCATAGAGCACAAACACCATCAACAGCAGTCCACCAATATTGCCCAGCGCAAGTGCGAGGCCTGAAATAGACCCGACCTTCGAGCGCGGCGCGATTGAGGGCAGCATGGCGTTGTGAAACACTGCAGAGAATTCAAACATGATGGCAATCAGAATGATCAATCCCAATGTGGGGTAGATTCCAATTCCTCCACCATCTTTTTTGGCAAACCAAAGCAGATAGATCGCTGGAATCATTATCGCCACGAACACCAGAATCCAGGGCTTACGGCGACCGCTTTTATCAGCGATCGCACCAAGAAAAGGCGCTAATAGCGCGATGAAAAACCCGGAAACCGCGTTGGTATACCCTAACAACCCCTGTCCCTTCAC
>DTZW01000339.1 GCA_012961165.1 Gammaproteobacteria bacterium
GCCAGTGGCTAAACTTTTATTAAATTGCCGTCGGGTAATTTTCATGTTTTCCTCTCCTTGGTTTATCTTAGTGATCTAGGAATGCGACCGAGAACGTATCACAGACGAGCCACCCTACGCTCTTCTGAGACTTACTGCTTGACACATTCCAGTAAAAATTTGACACCATTTTAAGAAGTTTCAATGCTACATACTTCCAGCTAATATTGATTTTGAAGACGAAATAGGACATTCTTACGTCAAATCAGTAACCTATCGGATAAACTTAACCCAGATATGAATAATATCAATGCCACATCGAAGGTACTGGCCTCAGCAGCATCCGGTATTGTGCCGCTAATAATAAACAATCAGGGTGACGCCGACGCGATATTTGGGCGTACCGGCATCCATTTTAAGGATCTCGATAACCCCACCAACGAGTTGGATCTGGGGGAATTCTGTCGCCTTTTCTCTGAAGCTGCCAATCAGACCGGTAACGACAACTTTGGCCTGCATTTTGGATCTGATTTCGAACCGCGTCGCCTAGGCGCGATTGGCTATGCCGCTATAAGTTCGCCCACGTTAGCAGCAGCACTACGCAATATGGAGACCTATTTTCCAGCCCATCAGGAGCAATCAAGTTTCGGATTAATCCGGGACAGTGACATGCTCTGGCTCAGTTACCAAATTAATGATCCGCGAATTGATAGCCGACGACAGGATGCTGAACTGTCCATGGGCATGTTCCTGAATATCTTTCGGCACGCACTGGGCTCAAACTGGTCTCCACTAGAAATACGCTTTGAACATAACCGTCCCACTAATCCCAAGGAGCATGAAAGAATCTTTGGCGCCCCCGTTCTGTTTGGCCGGCGGACAAACGCCTTAGCATTTCGCCGATCTGATCTCGATGCGCGCATGCCGGATGCTGACCCATATCTTTTTTCTATCGTCGAGGCATTTCTACAGTCGCGCTGCCAGTTACATGCCAATCCTGAAAATTTCGCGGCCACTGTTAGAAATCAAATTAAGTTAAACCTCAGCACGACTGTGCCCACTATCGCAGAAATTGCGCATCTATTCGATCTTAGTGATACAGAATTCCAACAAGAGTTGAATACTCATAGACTCTCTTTCAAGGTTTTGCTCCGTGCTGCGCGGGAAGAGTTATCTCTTCACTACATAGATGACCACGACTTACCCCTGACAGAAGTAGCAATACTGCTAGGCTACTCAGAACTTTCAGCGTTTTCTCGGGCGTTTCGCAACTGGACGGGGATGAGTCCTCAACGTTACCGGCGCACTCGCAGGCATTCTCCCCAGCCCCACACCATCTGACCTTAGCCACTTCCAACAGACGGCAGGGTTGTTCGAGTCGCCAATCCCGCGCACCATGGCGGCCCTAGGCGCTTTGTCGGGCAAGAAAGTTTTTGAGATTGTCGAAGTAGTTATCAGGCTCTTCATAAAAAGGCACATGCGAGCTGTTCGGAAAAACAACGACTTCAGAATTCGGGAGCACATTGTGCATTTTCAGGGCACAGGCCGGTCCGATCTCATCGTGGGTGCCCGTGATAATTAGTGTCGGCATCGTTAATCGATGCATATCGGGTATTCGATTCCACTCTTTGAGATTACCGATATACAAAAACTCGTTGGGCCCCTGCATCGTACCGTAGGGCCCCATGTTCCAGTCGGTCACGGAGGCCAGCAAAGACTCTGGCCATTCCTTCAGGCGGCAAACATGACGATAGTTCAGAATCGTCACCGCAGCCTGATATTCCGGATGATCCAGGGTTCCAGTCGCCTCGTGATGCAGCATCATCGCGACTGTTTCGCTACCGAGAGCGTCACGCATCCGATTCAGTTCAACGGTCAGATGTGGAAGATCGCCGCAGGTATTTGCAAGGATCAGTGATCGAATCGCATTCGGGTAGGTCAGCGCATATTCAATACCGAGCCACCCACCCCAGGATTGACCCAGCAAATGAATTTGATTGAGCTCAAGTGCTTGCCGGACGGTTTCAACCTCCTCGACATACCGGGCGATGTTCCAAAGGGACTCATCGACCGGGCGATCTGATCTGCCACATCCCAATTGATCAAACGCAACTACACGATACCCTTCAACAACCAATGAAATATGGGGATCCCTTAGATAATTACACGGAAGTCCGGGGCCTCCGTTGAGCAGAAACAGCACGTTGTCGCCTTCGCCATAAGAATAAGTGACAACCTTATAGCCATCGACCTCAACCTCACGCACTTCATCAGGTTCTCTAGGCATTATTTTCCCCATTCGAGATGTTGCGGGGGTTAGGAACAGTTACAGTCGATCCATTTTTTCTACTAGAGCAATGCCAGCATCGTAGCGGCGTCGCTGACTTCAAATTTTCGCGGCTCCTCAATATTCAAATGGGTAACAACCGCATCATCCACAATCATGGCGTAGCGGCCTGAACGCTCACCAAAACCCGCCGCACTCAGATCTGC
>DTZW01000340.1 GCA_012961165.1 Gammaproteobacteria bacterium
GCAAGTGACGCGGTTGATGCAGTGTTGATAATGACGCCTGCACCCCTGCGTTGTAGTGTGTCCTCGGCGATTCGGGTCCCATACATCACACCTGACAGGTTGACTGAAACAACAAGATTAATCTTCTCCAGGGATGAAGCGGGCCATACAGGCTCGCCGCAGATTGTGCCTGCATTGTTGTGAATAATATCAAGGCCACCTAATGTCGATTCAGCTTCTTCAAAGAAAGCGGTCAGGGCGGTAGCGTCGGTGACATCTACCTTGCGAAAAACGGCCTTTGCTCCTTTTTGCTCGATAATGTTCGCCGTGCCGCCGGTCCTTTTTCATCCAGGTCAGCCAGGGCAATGCCGGCAGCTCCGGCATCCGCCAGTGCAAAGGCGGTAGCCTGTCCGATGCCCGCTGCAGAGCCTGTAATCAGCACGTTCTTTCCTTTTATTTCCATGCTCAGATCCTGTTCAACAAAAATGGAACGTGTTATAAAAGTTTATCATTTAAACGGGGTACTGGTCATGGCGCTATACGACAACCTATTCGAGCCATTAACGATTGGTCCAACTAAGTTAAAAAACCGAATCGTTCGCTCTCCCCATGGAACAGGGCTGGCTGGAGAAGACCTGATCTCGTACCACGAAGCGCGGGCAAAAGGTGGTGTTGCGATGTCGACTATCCAGGCGACTGGCATTCATAAGAGCGCGCCGCAGGGAATTCCGCTGCATACTGACGCTTGCAAACCGTTCCTGACTGAGATCGCCGACAGGATCAGGCCCCATGGAATGAAACTCTTTATTCAGCTTTACCATCCCGGTGCCGGGATGCAGGGCATGCCGGAAAACTGGTCGGCCAGTGCTGTCCCTAATCCCATGGCAGGGGTCATGCCGGTTGAGATGACCAAGGCCATGATTGATGATGTTGTCGGATCGTTTGCCCTGGCGGCGGCCAGAGTCAGGGACTGCGGCCTTGACGGCATTGATATCCATGCTTCCAGTGGTTACCTGATACACGAGTTTCTCTCACCTGCGCTGAACAAGAGAACGGACGAATATGGCGGCAGTCTTGAGAATCGAATGCGGTTCATGTTTGAAGTGATCGAGGCTGTTCGAGCTGAAGTTGGTGATTCGGTTGTTGTAGGGGTTCGTTTGCCGAACGAGGATTACGTGCCGGGTGGTCTGACGGCAGATGTCAATGCAGACATTGCCAGGGCGGTTGATCCTGTTGCGGATTATATTTCGCTGCATATGGGCGCCTACTGGCGATTTCATAAACTGATTGCACCGTCTGACGAACCGCTGGGGGTCGAGATGCAGGCCAACAGTGTGATTAAACCTTTCATCACCAAACCTGCCATGGTCACTGGTCGCATCATGACGCTTGATCACGCGAGCGCCATTGTGGCAAGTGGTGAGGCAGATATGGTTTCCATGGTTCGTGCCCTGATTGCAGACCCAAACCTTGTTAACAAGGCTCGTAACCGCGAGGAGAACACAATACGTCCCTGCATCGGGACTAATATGGGGTGTGTCGGTCAGTTAATGTCAGGTAGCCGGTTGGGATGTGTTGTTAACGCTTCTGCGGGAAAGGAACAGATACTGACGTTTGAGCCTCAGGACAGGGTAAGTCAGCCGAAGAAAATTCTGGTGGTAGGCGGTGGTCCCGCGGGCATGGAGTTTGCTAGAACTGCGGCGTTGCGTGGTCATCAGGTTGAGCTTCATGAAGCGATGAAAACGCTGGGTGGCCAGGTTGTCATGGCGAGGTCCGCCCCTAAACGCGGTGACATTGGCACCATAGTGGATTGGTTAGCAGAGGAACTGGAGACGCTGGGGGTTGATGTTCATTTGAATTCTTACGTCGACGAAGAGCTGGTTTCCCAGATCGCGCCAGATGAAATTGTCCTGGCGACGGGAACAACTCCGCGCACGGACGGTATGCAACAGGCAACCCCGGCGAGCGAAATACCCGGGTTTGATCTCCCACATGTCTACTCATCCTGGGACCTGCTCGGGTTTGGGGATATTACGCACATTGAGGGACCAGCGCTGGTATATGACGATACCGGAACATTTGAAGCTATCTCGATTGTTGATATTTTGTTGGAGAAAGGCGTGCACGTCACCATGGTATCCAGAAATGACTCAGTCGGCGCCAGGCTTAACTATCCGCCTGTTACCGCGGGCGCTGCAAGGGAACGGCTGTATTCTGGTGATTTTGATTTTGTGGGTTCGCATCACGTGCTTGGCATTAGTAAGAGCGAAGTTGAAATAGGGGTCCTGTTTACAGAACGAAGCCGTAAGATTCCGGCGAAGACGGTGGTATTTGTCGGCTTCAATGAGCCTAGTCGAGAGCTCTGGCAATCACTTCAGGGAAATGGACCACCTGCGCACATGATCGGTGATGTCCGTGGCAAGAACAGCATCCTGACCGCCATCCACGCGGGGAATGAACTTGGCAGGAGTATTTGACAGTGAAAATCCTGACCGCAGTGCAACGGCAGAGGCGGGAGCGTATTCTTCTTAGCACGAGGGACCAGTTGTCCCAGTTCGGATATGAAGGCCTGAACATGCGCGAGCTTGCTGTGATTGCAGATGTATCGACATCTACCCTGTACAACCTTTACCAGAGCAAGGACACACTGATACTCGCTGCGCTTGAAGACCAGTTGGCAGATATCAACGCGGTGGTTGCTGAAACTAACACGTCGGGTCTTGGTCGTTTTCTGGCACGCGTCGACGCGGTCGCTAATCAGATTGTAGAAACGCCTAAGTATGCGGAAGCGATGGGCAAGATGTTGTTCGGTGCAGATGCCCATGACCCGATCGTTCAGCTGCTGATTGGGACGTCGTTATCTTTCAACAGGGAAGAACTTGCTGAAATGGCTGGTTGCGGTGAACTTCGACAAGAAACAGACAGAAATTTTCTGGCCCGATCGCTTTCTTCAACAGGGTGGTCGATGGTCCTGATGTGGATGAAAGGCTATGTCGCTTTGCATGATTTCAAGCAGGAGTATGTGAGAAACGCTGTCACAATGATGTTGCCGTATGTCACCCAGGCCTCCGAAGTGAGATTGCGACAACTCCTCTAATTAAATGGTTAGGTAATGACCTTTTTCGATCGAAGTACTTCAAGATCTGCTTCGGTCAGGCTGAGCATTTCAGTCAGTACCTGGTTTGTATCCTGGCTAAGGTCATGTACATCATGAATCTCCGGTGGAGGGATATCCTTGAAACGGATCGGTGTCTGGAATTGGGAAATTTCACCGATCTCCGGGTTATCACGTTTCAGCAAGGAACCCCGCGCCAACATATGTTTGTCTTGAAGTGATTCCGGAATAGTCTGGACGGGTGCGCAGATCACACCATTTTCCTGGGTTACCCTGAAAATATCCTCCCGGGTGTGTTGACCCGTCCACGCATTAACAATGCGATCAACCTCATCGATATTGGTACTGCGAGATTTCATGTTAACGAAACGCTCGTCTTCGGCCAGTTCTGGTTGACCCATTGCATTGCACATCTTCAGCCAGTGGCCTTCCCGGATACAGATAATGGCAACGTGACCATCCAACGCCCGGTAAACATTGTAGGGTGCAATCGCTTTTGAGGGATGTCGGCTGCCTGACCTGGGTAGTTCATGCCCGACACTGTAGTAAGAGCCGATGACTGTAGACAGGGTAGGGAAGACGCAGTCCTGCATAGAGATATCGACCGTTGCGCCAACACCTGTTTGTTGTCTCGAATACAGGGCAGTAACGATTCCACTGTATAAGTGGACGCCGGCGAGGAAATCAACAAATGCAGCGGGAGTTTTAAGCGGTGGCCCACCTTCTTCGCCAGTGCTGTTCATCGCACCTGACATGGCTTGCAGTGTAATGTCCATCCCCAGGTAGTCCTTGTAGGGCCCTTCCATTGAGCCGTAGCCGGTGCCCATTGCGTAAACCAGTTGGGGATTAAGCGCTCGCAGATGTTCTGATCCCAGGCCATATTTCTCCATGGTACCCGGGGCAAAATTCTGCAGAAGAACATCCGCTTTCATTACCAGCTGTTTGATGATGTCCTGTGCTTCAGATGTTTTGATGTTCAGCGTAATGCATTCCTTATTGGCATTCAGGCTGGAGAATGGGTAGGTGGCGGAGGTCGCCCTGCCGCGGGCTCGTAGCGTTTCCCCTATCAGGGATTCAATTTTAATCACCCTGGCACCGGCTTGCGCGAGCAGGAAACCGCAATAGGGCCCGTTGTAAACCTGGCCAAAATCCAGGACCGTAATGCCAGTAAGGGGTTGCTGGTTCATTTTTATTTTTCTCCTTCAACAAAAAGGCCCTGTAAACAGGGCCTTTTGTTATTACCGGTATCTGGCGTTACATCTGCATTGATTTGATTTCTACGAACTCAGCCAGTGCATGAGGACCAAGCTCCCGGCCATTGCCGGATTGCTTGTAACCACCGAATGGTGCGTTTATGTTGAAGCCGCCACCGTTAACTGACACCTGGCCAGTACGGATCTGTTTAGCAACGCGTTTCGCACGATCAGGGTCACCAGACCACACCGCGCCAGCCAGACCAAAAATGCTGTCGTTGGCGATGTCGATGGCTTCTTGCTCAGTGTCATAAGGAAGGATGGCAAGCACCGGGCCGAAGATCTCTTCCTGGGCGATAACCATATCGTTTCTGACATCAGAGAAAACCGTTGGCTGGACAAAGTAACCAGTGTTACGTCCTTCTGGAGGAGTTGTTCCGCCTGTGACCAATGTCGCGCCTTCATCAATACCTTGTTGGATGTAATTTGTGACGGTATCGAGCTGAGCTTTGGAGGAAACCGGACCCATGGTGACGCCTTCTTCAAAGGCGCCGCCGACTTTTGCCGCTTCGGCCGCCGCTTTAGCCGCTGAAACTGCTACATCCTGCATGGCACGTGGGACAATAAGTCTTGAAAGGGCAGCACATACCTGACCGCTATTCAGGCAGATACCACCACCGGCAGCCCCGGCAGCTTTAGCGACATCGGCGTCGTCGAGTACAATAGAGGCTGACTTGCCACCTAGCTCAAGGCCAACTCGTTTCACAGTTTGAGCTGCCAGTTGTCCTACTCTTTGGCCGGCTTCCGTAGAACCCGTCAATGAAACCATGTCCACGTCGGGGTGAGTACACATTGTCTCGCCGATGCTACGGCCAGGTCCTGTAACAAGATTAAACACACCTGCAGGGAATCCACACTCCTCCATCAATGTTGCGAAGTAATAAGCCGTTAGGGGAGTATCTGAACTGGGCTTCAGCACCATCGTGCAGCCTGCAGCCAGTGCTGGCATTACCTTGGCAACAATCTGGTGAAGCGGGAAGTTCCAGGGTGTGATAAAGGCGCATACGCCGATAGGTTCCTTGACGATCACCGAGTTGCCCAGTTGTTCTTCTTTTTCCATCTCGAACGGAACGTCAACGTAGGAACTCACGACACCAACACCCATGCCGCCGTGTACGGCGATACTGGTTTGCAGAGGCGTACCCAGTTCCAGTGCACAGAGCTCACCGATCTTGGCCATGTTTGCGGTAACTTTTTCAGCGAGTTTTTTGATCAGTGCTGAACGATCTGCTGCTGAACTTTGTCCCCAGGTCTTAAAGGCTTCTTTTGCGGCAGCGATAGCAGCATTGATGTCATCGTCGTTTCCACTGGGTACTTCACCACAGATTTCTTCGGTGGAAGGATCTATTACTTTTAGTGTGTCTTTGCTGTTGGGTGCGACCCATTGGCCGTTAATGTAGAACTTGTCATGTGTAATCATGTGTCGCCTCGGTTTGCCGATGATAGGAAAATTGAACCACGGATAAAATCATACCTGACTGTTTTGCGCAACGTGTTTCGCGGAGGAGGGTGGGGTCGGAGTAAAGTGCCGGAGTAATTACTCCGGCACTTTACTCCGACCCCACCCTCCCGATCCTGCTTACACCCGTTCGATGATGATGGCGGGTGCCATACCGCCGCCGGTACACATCGTGATAAGCGCTGTGTTCAGGTCGCGTCGCTCAAGCTCATCCAGTGCCGTGCCGATCAGGATTGACCCGGTCGCACCGATTGGATGACCCAGCGCCATGGCGCCGCCGTTGACGTTCACCTTCTCAGGGTCCAGTTTCAGGTCCCTCATGAACTTGGCTGCAACCACAGAAAATGCTTCGTTGACTTCAAACAGGTCAATATCATCAGCCGTCATACCAGCTCTTGCCAGAACCTTGTTAGCTGCGGGACCTGGTTCGTTCAGCATCAGCGTAGGGCT
Organism: Gammaproteobacteria bacterium; assembly: GCA_012961165.1. GTDB lineage: Bacteria > Pseudomonadota > Gammaproteobacteria > Pseudomonadales > Azotimanducaceae > UBA9659. The sequence goes on from DTZW01000340.1 coordinate 6,257, forward strand.
TCCACCTACTGTGGCGATTGCCCTGACCCGTGCTCTTGGTTGCCAGCCAACCCTGGCTGCGTATTCCTTTGAAGCCATGATGATCGCTGCTGCGCCATCTACGACACCGGAGGAGTTACCTGCGTGGTGGATGTGATTAATTTTCATGTCCGGATAGGCTCGTTTGACGAGTTGGTCAAAGGTCTCGCCGGTTTCGTCGATCGCCACCTGCATGAACTTGTCAAAGACCGTGTCTAACTTGGCCAATGATTCCATGGTGGTACCTGGACGAGGAAACTCTTCAGCTTCCAGTGCAATGGAGCCGTCTTCGTTCCGAACCTTGATCAGGCTCTTATCGAAATAACCGTTATCGATGGCGTGCTTTGCACGCTTCTGGCTTTCGACGGCCAATGTATCGACATCTTCACGAGTAAATCCATCAAGTGTGGCAATCATGTCCGCGCAGATACCCTGGTGGGGTTGAGCATGAAGGTTTCGAAGGTGCAGGTTGCTGCCATCAACGGTGCGGTTTTTATCTGCACGTGGAACCGTTGGTGTGTAGGACATCATTTCCACACCACCGGCAACGCAAAGATCATCCATGCCGCTCATCAAGTTTGCTGCTGCGATGTTGACGGAGGTAATACCTGACCCGCAGAAACGGTCCAGCGTCATTCCACAGGCTTTGTCGCTCCAGCCAGCATCAAGTGCTGCCATCCTGCCGACGCAGGATCCCTGCTTGCCAATCTGGGATGAACAGGCAACAACGACATCATCAATTTCTTCTGTGTTCAGGTCGTTTCGGTTGCCGATCTCTTCGAATACCTGGGCGAGTAATCTGCCCGGATGGAATTCGGTGAGTGCACCTTTACCGGCCTTGCCGATGCCGCGAGGTGTGCGAGCTGCGTCAATGATGTAGGCGTCTGCCATGATCTGTTCCTCTATTTATATGAAAGTGTCTGGTGATGAGTATGGGCATTTGTAAAAGTGACTTAAAAGTGACCTATTGTAAGGTGGTTTAGGGGTGAGAACCAAACCCGCCGCGTTCCTGTACAAACGGCTATTAGGGGCCATAAAGGGTCGAAATGGCGTCTGGGTAGCTGTTGAATGAAGGGATATAGGCGCTAGAATCCACTCCCACTGAAGGATGACAAATATTGAGCTACCGATGACGGAGTTAAAAGTCCTGCACGAATCAACTGTGCAGCCAGAGGAGATAGACGCTCTGGGTCATATGAACGTGCGTTATTACATGACCAGGGTGGATCAGGCGAACCGGTCTATGCTGGCAGAAATGGGTATCCAGGAAGAGCCGGGCAAGGCCTTCCGCCGACTGGACACCTATACACGATTTCATCGAGAACAATTTGCCGGTGCCACGCTGCATACGCTCGGCGGCTTGATTGCGGTTGAGGGATCAGCTGAGTCACGGGAAGTGAACAGCTATTTTGAAATCCGGAATCCCGACAATAACCAGGTTGCTGCCTCTTTTATCCTGCGAAGTTGTCTGATTGATGTCTCCAGCCAGCAGGTTCTGGATATTACCGCCAACAGTGCCTACAGTGCCTACAGCGCCAATAACGACAACAGCAGCGAATACAGTGTGCTGGTGCCCGAGCATGGGATGCCAAGATCTTTGTCTTTAAACGATCCGGCAAGGATCTCGCTTGAGGAACTGGAAGCAGTCGTCGGAGATGATCCGACCCCTGGTATGATGAGCGGTCGGCGAAAGAATGTGGTTCATGCCGATGATTGCGACTCCGATGGAAGGCTGCGCGAAGAAGTGGACCTGATGTTCGTCCTGCACCGGCCTACCACAGGCGACGAGAACGAACTTGGCGGGCCTCCGGTCATGCGTGATTCCGAGGGGCGCCGGTACAGTTGGGCGATGATTGAGACCCGTAGCGTGGTCTGGCACAGGCCGATGGAGGGTGAGATTGTTCTATCCATCGGTGCTGATATTGCCAATGGAGAAAAATGGCGACAATCACGGCGTTGGATGTTTGCTGAAAAAACAGGTTTACTACTGGGAATCAGTGATTCGGTCGGCCTGTGTATTGATCTTGATGCACGCCGGTCGATCCCTATGCCATTAGACGTGATAGAGGCTATTGAGCGCAGCAGCCTGCCGCAATTTGCCTGAGTACCCTGCGATGACCATGCAAGTCGAAAAACTGGACGCAACCTTCGGTACCCGGGTGACCGGGGTCGCACTCGGCTCGATCAGTGATACAGATTTCGATCAAATTTATGATCTCTGGCTTGAACATGCGCTTCTCGTTTTTCCGGCACAACACCTGACGAAGGATGAACAAAAGGCGTTCGCTAATCGATTTGGTGAACTTGAATTTGAGTTGTCACCCATTGGCAACGTTAAAAAAGATGGCTCGCTTCGAGCCAATGATGAATCAGATAGTGTTGTGCAAATACTGAAAGGAAATGAGGGCTGGCACTACGACAGCACCTATGTGGAAGTTCAGGCACTCGCCACGGTGTTTACGGCGCACCATGTTCCCTCAAAAGGTGGACAGACAGGCTGGGCCGACATGCGGGCAGGCTACACAGCACTTGATGCCGACCTGAAGACAAAAATAGAAGGATTGAGTGCTTATCATTCCCTTTATTACAGCCAGCGCAAGATAGGCCACGATCCAAAAACCGGCAGCGGATATGGCTTCGGCGACCAGGAACCGCCGCTTCGACCGCTGGTGAAAATCCATCCGGAGACAGGCGTTCCGGCATTGCTGATTGGCCGGCATGCTTATGACGTAACAGGATTAGCCGAGAAGGAATCGGAAAAACTGTTACGGGAGCTAACTGATTTTGCCTGCCAGGCGCCCAGGCTCTATATTCACAGCTGGACGGTAGGCGATGCGATTTTGTGGGATAACCGATGTCTCATGCACCGCGCCTATCCCTGGGATTTTTCTGAAGCGAGAGAGATGTGGCTGGCACGAATTGCCGGAAACCCGGAAACCGAATCAGGTAGTACGGTGTCTGCCTAGGCTGGGCGGATTCGAGAACCAAGCGCTATTCGGTAAAATACCGGAACAGCGATCAGTGTCAGTAGCGTCGCAAACATCAAGCCACTCATGATACACACCGCCATTTCCCTGAAGAAGGCGTCGGTTAACAGGGGAGACATTCCAAAAATAGTTGTTAGTGCGGCGAGCATCACGGGCCGGAGGCGACTCAGGCTTGCCAACATCATGGTCTCTAATGTGGGAGTGTCCTCCGCCAGTCGTTTATCTATTTCATCGACCAGCACGATGCAGTTCTTAATCAACATGCCTGAAAGACTTAGGATCCCTAGAAATGAGGGAAACGTCAGCGGCAGGTCAGTCACCAGTAAGCCTATGGCGACGCCGCAGATAGTCATGGGTACAGTCAGCCAGATAACGATGGGTTGCTTGAGCGCGCCGAACATAAGGATGGTGATAAAGAACATGAGCGCAAAGGCCGTTGGCATGCGGTCTACGAGTGCTTCGTTAGCCATCTTGTTGTTTTCAAACTCACCTCCCCATTCCCGGACGTAGCCTGGAGGCAGTTTTAGGGCTTCTACGTCCTCTTTGATTTCCTGGAAGAACTGATTGACGTTGTGTCCGATAGGTGGGTTAGCCTGTACGGTAATTGTTCTGATTCGATCGCGACGAAAGATAGTGGTGTTTTCAGGTTCTAAACGGAATTCGTTCACGACCTGGGTGATCGGAATAAACTTGCGTTGAGTGGCACTCCAGACCTGCCGATCCCGGAGTCCGCGTAAATCAATGCGTTCGGCATCAGGTGCACGAGCGATGATAGGCACGAGTTTGTCATCGTCCCGAATTAATCCAATCTGTATGCCGTGCGTGTTGTAGGCGAGAGACTTCGCAAGATCATTTCTGGAGATTCCTGCAAGCCTGGCATTCCCCTCATTAAATTGCGGGGCCAGTTGTAGTGATTGAGCTCTCCAGTCGGTCTTCCTCTCGATCAGGTTATGTTTCAGGTAAACACCGAGAGTCTGTTCCGCGAGTTGCCTTAGGACAATGGGGTCTGGGCCAGAATATCGCATCTCAATTTTTGAGCCCTTGCCGGGTGAAAACTCAGCTCGGGTGATCTCCACTTCTGCGTCCGGTCGGTTATCTGAGAACAATGCTTTCACCGTGTTCATCTGATCATTTAAATAACTGACATCCTTTGACTCGACAATAAGCAGCGCGTAGGCCGAGTTCGGTTGTTCGGGTTGAGACATCGCTGTAAACCTGGGTGAGCCCCTGCCGATGAAACTCACCGTTTTAGTGATGCCTTCAACAGCGAGTATCTCCGACTCCATTTCCACTAAATCCCGCGAAGTCGTTAGTATGTCGGTTCCCTCGGGCAAGCGATAATCAACATAGAAAAGCGGTGTATTGTTAGTCGGGAAGAAACTCGTTTTTACGAATTTCATTGAAAAGAGGCCCGTGCCGGTAATAGCGACGATCATGATTGTGGTAAGCCATGCGCGGCGCAGCGCAAAGCCAATCAGGAACTGGTAGGCCTTGAAGTACCAGGCTTCATACAGTTGATCTTCTGATACTGGTTCCACCGATTTTAATAGAATGTTGCCTAACAGTGGCACGATAGTGACTGCCAGCAACCAGGAAAGCAGTAAGGAGATTGCTACCACCTGGAATAGGGAGACCAGAAAATGTCCGCTATTATCATCAGACAGGCTAATGGGAGCGAAAGCCAGGATGCCGATGATAGTGGCACCAAGGAGTGCGTATTGGGTCCGCGATACAGACTGGATTGCAGCATTCTTTGGGGTTAAGCCGCGCCGCACTCCGACAACCATCCCTTCGGCGATAACAATGCCGTTGTCCACCAGCATGCCCATCGCGATCATAAGCGCGCCTAGTGAGATGCGCTGCAATTCGATATCCAGCACCCACATAATTTCGATTGTTCCCATGACGGTCAGGAATAAAACGACACCGACCACAGTGCCTGCGCGCCAACCCATGAAAAGGTTCAGGGCGAGTATGACGGTGAATACGGAGATCCCGAGGTTCTTAACAAAATTGGTGATGGCCTGTTCTACTACGGTGTGTTGTTTGTAAATGGGTTCAATGCTGATGCCGATTGGAAGTTGCTCAGCGAGGTGCAGAATCTTTCGGTCAACATCTTCGCCAACAGCGACGACATTCTGGCCCGGTGTCACCGAAACAGAAAAAGTGAATATCTGTTCACCATTCAGCCTGACGATTTCAAAGGGTGCTTCCAGCGAACTGCGGGTGACATTGGCAACGTCACCAAGCCGAATCATCTCGGTGGAGCCCGGGGTGCCGATTTTCATTTCCATAAGTTCATCGACACTTCCAATGGCGGAAGGTTGCGCTATTCGCAGTCGCCGGCCGTCAAACAGCGCAGATCCTGCGTCGACAACCTGATTTTCGAAAAAGATTTTCCCTGCGATATCATCGATGGAAAGACCGAGTCTGGTGAGCCTGTCTTCATCAATTTCAATATAGATCGCCTCGAACGGTAGGCCATTGGTGCTGACCTTGGCGACGTTAGGAACAAGTTTAAGCTGTGTGGAAAGTTCTTTTGCGATGTCATGCAGTTCAGCGTCCGAGTAATCTGGCGCTTTAACAGCATAAAGTATCCCGTAGACATCACCGAAGTCGTCTTCAACGAGAGGGGTACCAACGCCCGGGGGTAATCGCATCTGGGCTTCGGAGACGCGCCGCCTTAGCTCATCATAGATCTGCGGAGTTTCGTCGACGCCAAATTTTTCAAGCAGTTCGACCTGTATTTCGGATCTTCCCGGAACTGACTTTGATCTTATTCTTAAGATCGAAGGAAGCTCCTGTAGTGCATTCTCTATCTTGTCCGTCACCTCCTGCTCGACTTCTTCAGCAGAGGCGCCTGGATATGTGGTGATGATGTACGCCCACTTGATCGGGAAGTCAGGGTCTTCCAGGCGCCCAACGTTTTCTATCCCGTGGATTCCTCCGAACAGGCAAGCAAGCGCCAGCAGCCAGCCATAGATGGGTCGGTTAACAACGAACTGGGCCAGGTTCATCATTACAGGGGTCGTACCTGCATGCCTTCTTGAAGTTGGCTGCCACCAGCCACCACAATTTGTTCGCCGACCTGAAGGCCGTTGGTCACCGGAACACCCGCTTGAGTGGGGGCGCCAGATTCGATCACGCGGCGACTCACGATTTGGCTTTCGGGATCAAAGATCCAGACAGCGAGTTTGTTATCAGGCGTAGGTGTCAGTGAAGAAGACGGCAGGAGAATTGTCGCGTCGCTCGTTCGTTGCATTTTGATTTTTGCCGACGCAGTCATACCAGGCAACAGATTCAGTCCTTCGGGATTTTCCATCACGAATGACACTTCATATGTCTGGGCGAGTGACTCGGCCTCGCCCCGGTTTTCATAGTAGGAGACGTCGAACTGTTTTCCGGGTGCAAAGGAAAACTCTACCCAGGCTCGAAGTATCTCCTCTGCGCCTGAGGTCGCAATAAGATTTTCGGGAATATTCATGATGACCTGCAGCCTGCTCAGGTCATGTAGCTTTACGATGGGCGTGCCCGGGGTAACGTTGACGAAAGTGTCAAAGTATCTTCGGGATACGTAGGCCCCGAACGGCGCGTATATTCGCGTATCGTTCAGTCGTTCCTTTGCTCTGTTCAGGCGAACTCTTTGAAGCTCATAGTTGGATTGCGCGTCTTCTACTACAGATTTTGCGATGCCATTTTCGGCCAGTACCTTGCGCTTTCTGGTTAGGTCCTGGGCGGCGAGTTTAAGTTGGATCTTGGCTTCCTGGACAGCGAGCTGGAATTTGATTGGGTCCAGAGCAGCGATCATTGAGCCGGCCTCGATGCTTTCACCTTCCCGGACAGGCATTTCGTGCAGTGGGCCGCCGACCTCGAATGAAAGATCAATTGACTGTAAGGCCTCAAGCCGTGCAGTGAAGTTGTATTGAACACCTTCAATGTGACTCGTTACAGTCATCAGCTTTGCGGGTCTGATATTTTGTAAAACGGGTTCAGGTGGCGTTCTGTCGAAACAGCCGATAAGCATAAAAACCAGAGCAAGGCCGCTGATGTGCTTCACGCTAGACCTCCTGTGCTCGTTGGCTGAGTTGGTCGACGACTTCCTGGGTTTGTTTCGTACTCATTGGGTTTATTTCCAGGATATCGAGAAACCTGATTCCTTCATGCGCAAGGAGTAACGTCAGTGCTTCCATCGGTTTCTGACTGTTTTGCGAAATTTCGTCGACTACGCGCTTCATATAGTCTTTCGCTGGTGTTAACAGTTCGGGGTCTTCTGCTGCAGCCGCAAGCAGCGCCAGTGATGTACGGCGTTCAGCTGCGGACATCTGGTTTTCTTTGTGTAAAAACGCTGAAAGAAGATTGTCGCTGTTATCCAGTGCGTTCATTCTTTTTTCGTTAGCCTGGATCAGGTGATCAAGCATGCCGCTTAACAGGGCTTTCTTTGAAGGGAAGTGATACAAGACGCCGCCTTTGGAAAAATTGGCACAGGCAGCTACTGCGTCGATGGTCAGGTGATTGGCGCCGTTTTCTTCCACCACCTGCAGTGCCGCTTCAAGGATCTGTTCCTTTTTGTTGTTGCTTCTCATTGATTTCTTCTCTGAGTAATTACTGTACCGTCCAGATGGTACAGTAAACTATCCTGATACGGATGAAAAGCCAGAATGAAAAGTCAGAATAAAAAGTTCAGTGAGACCGCTGCCAGAGCGGCCTCGACCGCGATGGGAGATGCCGATAAACTGCCATGCAATAGAGTGAATGCTCAAACATGGGTTAACTGAGACACGAATATGACGACAAATCGACAATGGCTGGTAGATGCAAGTCCACGAGGACGTGCGCTGGAACTCACCGACTTCAAATACAACGAGGCCGGGGTAGAGCCCCTCGGTAAGGGTGAAGTCAGAGTAAAAGTTGAGTGCCTGAGCTTTGAGCCTTCTCAAAAAGGGCAGATTGAAGTGATTGCTGGCTATTCCTCAGGGACAGCCATTGGGGATGTCATGGGTGCCCGCGGTATCGGTGAAGTGGTCGAAAGCAATGATCCGGGTCTTCCTGTTGGTAAGAAGGTGTTGGGGTCACTCGGTTGGCAAGAACTGGCGAGCATACCAGGGCGTTCATTGCAGGAATTACCCAATGATCAGTTCCTGACAGCTCATCTGGGACCTTTGGGCGCGCAGGGATTAACCGCATATTTTGGATTGCTCAGGATCGGCCAACCGGAACCGGGAGACACAGTCGTTGTCTCGGGGGCCGCTGGTGCAGTGGGTTCTGTGGTCGGACAGATTGCGCGAATCAATGGTTGCAGGGTAATCGGTACTGCAGGTGGTCCGGATAAATGTGCCGCACTAGTCAATGAGTTCCGGTTCGACGCGGCCATCGACTATAAAAACGATAACGTTAAGGCGCGATTGAAAGAACACTGT
>DTZW01000341.1 GCA_012961165.1 Gammaproteobacteria bacterium
ACCTGCAATACTACCTGCGAACTGTGCAGGAGTACTATCCAGACTTCTAGGAGAACCCATGTATACCGGTATCGTACAATCCTGCCGCCCTATCGGGTCTGTTGAAAAGAAGGAAGGATTGTATACTTTTACAATCGAGTTCCCTGACGAATTGCTTGAAGAACTTGAAACCGGCGCGAGCGTCGCGGTCAATGGCGTTTGTTTCACGGTTACCAGGATTGAGGACAGGAAGGTGTCTTTTGATGCAATTGCCGAGACACTGGCATTGTCTAACATTCAATTCATCGAGGCTGGGACCCAGGTCAATATCGAGCGTAGCGCCAAATCTGGCGCTGAAGTAGGGGGGCATATTCTGTCCGGGCACATTGTCGGGACCTCTGAACTGTTATCAATAGAAGAGAGCTCAAATAACAAAAGGCTCATCTTTAAAGGCAAGCCGGATTGGTTGAAGTTTGTGTTCGAAAAGGGCTTTCTGGCTGTTAATGGCTGCAGCCTCACCGTGGCGGCCCTCGATAGGCAAAAGCATCAGTTTGCCATCAACCTTATTCCGGAAACTTTGGCGCGAACGAACTTTGCCCTGCTGAAGGCCGGGGACCCTGTCAATATAGAAATAGAATCGCAGACCCAGGTGATTGTAGAGACCGTCGAACGAATTATGGAACAGCGTTTTCCCAAGCAGTCCCCTGCCGCTTGAGATCATGGCATAAACCATTATGATGCCGGCCATTGCTCGGCATAGATATTGTGATGAACCTGCAACTATTTGATACCTACGAACGAAAAGTTCGCCCGTTTGAGCCCCTTGTCGACAACAAGGTGGGCATCTATGCCTGCGGACCAACTGTCTACAACTTTGCCCATATCGGAAACCTGCGTACTTACCTGTTTGAGGACCTTCTGATACGCGTTCTTGTCGCAAACGGTTATGACGTCAACCATATCATCAACATCACTGATGTCGGCCACCTCACGTCTGATGCTGATACCGGCGAAGACAAGATGGAGCTGGGCACAAAACGAACCGGCATGACAGCCTGGGAACTAGCCGAGTTTTATACCAACGCGTTCCAGGCTGACCTTGAAAAGCTCAATATTCTGGCACCCTCTATTTGGTGTAAGGCAACAGACCACATCCCGGAACAGATCGAGTTTGTAATGGACCTGGAACAGAAGGGGTATACCTATGCGACCAGTGACGGAATCTACTTCGAGTCAAGGAAACTCAAGAGCTATGGCCACCTGGCCCGCCTGGACGTCGAAGGCTTGCAGGCGGGCGCCCGGGTCAAGTTAGGCGAGCGGAGGTTCGTGACTGATTTCGCGCTGTGGAAGTTTTCGCCGCCGGGAGAACAGCGCCAGATGGAATGGGATAGCCCCTGGGGCAGGGGGTTTCCAGGTTGGCATATCGAATGTTCGGCGATGTCCGCGAAATACCTCGGTGATTACTTCGATATCCACTGCGGCGGTGAAGACCACATTCCCATTCATCATACGAACGAAATAGCTCAAACCGAAGCTTCAAAAGGCACTCGACTGGCCAACTTCTGGATGCATGGTTATTTCCTGCAGATGGATAAAGCAAAGATGTCCAAATCGACGGGTGACTTTTTGACGCTGGATGTTATTGGCGAAAAGGGGTTCAGCCCTCTGGTCTATCGTTACTTTTGTCTGACCGCTCACTATCGAAGTCAGATGTCCTTTAGCCTGGAGAGTCTTGACGCAGCGAAGACAGCGCTCACCCGGTTGTATGAAACTGCTTTTGCCTGGGGTGAGCCTGGAACAGCAGACGAGGGGACTCTGACGCGTTATTTTGACTGCCTGAATGATGACTTGAATATGCCGAGAGCGCTGGCTGTCATCTGGGAGTTGGTTCGATCAAATCTTCCGAACGATGTAAAGAAAGCGACACTGCTTCGATGTGATGAAATTCTAGGCCTGGATATTGCCAATTGGGCAATGGAACAGGTTAATGTACCTGACGAAGTCGAGGAACTGGTTAAAGCCAGGGAAGCTGCCAGGGCGTCTAAAGACTGGGTACGGTCGGATGAACTCCGAGATGCTGTTAATAAGCTGGGGTATGCCATCGAGGATACGTCCGGCGGCGCTAAAATCTCGACACTGGACTAAGCAAAAGCCGATCAATCAGTGAAAATACTGGTTCAGCAGCGATTACCTTATTTGATTGTTTAACAAAGGGGCTGTTTGCTCAAGTAATTGAAAATTACCACTTTAATGAATAAACATGCGGTGCATTATTCGCATTATAAATGATTCTGTTTGGACAGGCTGGACACCTTTTTCATTACGCTCTATGTTTTGAGAAAACCTAAGAATACATAGTAAAGGTGTTCCAAGGTGTCCAAATTAGACTGGACTTAACTGAACCCCTATATAACGAGTTCCATTACTTGAGGATAGGAAGTTTAAGCCGCATTTAACCCGGATTTCAAAAGTATCTTGATTGGGTTTTTTT
>DTZW01000342.1:0-1014 GCA_012961165.1 Gammaproteobacteria bacterium
CTGTTGGTCCAACGCCCAGGCATATCAGGGCGAGCCGTCCAGCTTTGGGCACCAGCTGATACGCCAGGGGCACCGGGTCGATTCCATTGGCAAGCTGCACTACCGCGGCAAAGACTACGACAACGGCTTTGAGAACGAGATTCTTCCGCTGTATATCAAAAACGGCACCGGTTGGATTAAGGGCTTGTTGCGCGATCACGAATCGGTGATGGATGTCTCGGCCTATGCCCGGGAGATCGGGCCTGGCGAGGACAGTTACACCGGCTACGATCTTGACGTAACCCGCAACGCCTGCGATTGGCTGCAAAGTACTGCCAACCACACAACAGCAAAACCCTGGACGCTTTTTGTCTCCTGGCTTCGCCCGCATTACCCGCTTATCTGTCCCCTTAAGTTCTACGCGATGTATCCGTTGGAAAAGATGGACCAGGCGCGTTTTACAGATGAGCCGGATCTACCCCAGCATCCGGTGTTAAAGATTCTTCGGCGCAACTTTAACTATGACGTGCATTTTGATGAGCACACCCGGCAGATCGCCCGGGCCTCGTATTACGGCCTGTGCAGTTTTCTCGATGCCCAGGTGGGCCAGGTGCTAAGTGCGCTCCAAGCCTCCGGCCAGGCGGATAACACCCTGGTGATCTATACCAGTGACCATGGCGATCACAATGGCGACCGGCGCATGTGGACCAAGATGTCGCTGTATGACGAATCCTCAGCAATACCCATGATGATCAAGGGCCCGGATATTCCCAAGGGCAAAACGGTCGATACCCTGGCCTCTCTGGTGGATATCTACCCCACAATATTGAGCGCCGTGGGCGCAAAGGATGATGGCATTACCCGCCCGGGTATTGCATTGCAATCTTTGGCCACCGAGTCCGAATCTGAACGGGCAATATTATCCGAATACCACGACGGCGGATCCCCCGTGGGGCTTTTTATGTTGCGCACCGCGCGCTGGAAGTACAACTGCTACCCCGGCTTTGAGCCCGAGCTATACGATATGCAGGCCGA
>DTZW01000342.1:1050-2459 GCA_012961165.1 Gammaproteobacteria bacterium
TTTGCCAAGGTGCAAAAGCGCTGTCACCAGCAGATGCTCTCGCTGGTGGATCCCGAGAAGGTAAACCGCCAGGCTCTGGCCGATCAGGCCAGCCTGATTAAAAAACTGGGCGGGGTAGAGGCTATTCTCAATTCCGAGGAGTTTGATTTCACGCCGGTGGGCTAGCGCCCCAGGCGCCTTGGCAACACCACGCCAAGGCCTGCGTCATGACATCATTTACCCCAGGGGGGTTACTACGCGCTGTTCAGCGCTTTTAATACTGCGGCGTTTTCCCGTATGCGTTTTTGATCACTCGCCGCATTGGATTTATTCACAGGACGATTCTTATTCATAATCTTCCCTTTTTTTACTCGCTTTCCCATGGGGACCTCTTTGGGGTTGGTCAAAAAATCAGGCCGCGATTCTACCAACTGGCGCGCCATCGCGACAGCAGTTCCTTGGCCCAAAACCCCCACCCAGGGAAGATTACAAGCCCAGATGCCCCAAATGATGAACCTCAACTGGTAATATTGCACCGCGAGTGTGGCAATAACTGGACTATATTATCGGGCAGATGAGCCCCTATGGACCTAAAACCGATCATGCACTAACATTTACACCGGATCACTTAAAACAGTGGCCGACCAGCTGACGGGGCGCAATCCTTGGAATCTGACACTACATATTTACCTTAACTACTTAAAAAATAAACTGAGGCTACCCTATGGCAAGAGCGAACTATTCGTTTGAAAAGCGGCAAAAAGAGATTGCCAAAAAGAAGAAAAAGGAAGACAAACGTCTAAAAAAGCTGGCGGCAGCTGCCGAGAATAATCAAGCTGATCAAGCCCCATCAGACGAAGAACCTGCTAAAATAGACGGCCACGCCTGATTTAGGCGCAAAAGAATCTCACTTTTCCCGTAGAATTTCACCATTCCCGTAGAGTTTTACTATTTCCGTAGAAATTCACTATGCCCATATAGAAGTGGTGACTTCCATATGGGTTTTCGTTTCTTTCACCAAAACAAAATAGAGTAAATAGCATGACTAAAGGTACAGTAAAGTGGTTTAGCGCAGAGAAGGGCTTCGGTTTTATTGCCCCGGATGATGGCGGCAAGGATTTGTTTGTTCATCACACTGAGATTCAGGCCGGTGGCGATTACGCCACATTAAGCGATGGCCAGGCTGTTGAATTCGAAGTCGGCCAGACCGAAAAAGGCCCATGCGCCCAAAAGGTTGTTGGACTTTAAATAATTAAGAAACGGCATTACTGACTGAAAAAATACCAAGCTTTCAGTCCTTCTGTAATGCCGTATCAGTAGATGTGATCTACAGCAACAGATCATCTCAATAGTAAACACAGCCATTGCCAACGGTGTTGTATTTGGCGATGGCATGTGTGCTATTGCCAAGAACGACGGTTACACCATCG
>DTZW01000343.1 GCA_012961165.1 Gammaproteobacteria bacterium
GAGAACCCTGCAGGCACATAGCATTACTACATGGTTACTGCATAGTTACTGCATTTCAGGCGATCATGCAGATACTATTGGATACCTGCATAGACGCCAAAAGCCCGCGAGAACCCTGCAGGCACATAGCATTACTACATGGTTACTACATGGTTACTGCATAGTTACTGCATTTCTGGCGATCATGCAGATACTATTGGATACCTGCATAGACGCCAAAAGCCCGCCGATTCGGCCAATTATGGCGCTCACAGCGTATCTGATGGATTCTCAAGGTAGCGTGAGGTATTTGACGAAAACGCCTTCAGTAGGCAGGGGTCGTGAGTTCAATTCTCGCTATCCTGACCAACATCATGGTGCGCATAGCGCACATGATGGGCGCCAGGCACCTCGAACGAAGTGATTTGCCGAGAGCCCGTCCCTCCCACATCAAGGACCTCCCACATCAAGGTCCTTTAATTGCTAATGATGCCGATCAACAACAAAGTTGACCAATGTGTTCATGGAATCTTTAAATTCAGAATCAGCGACATTATTGAGACACGCCATAGCCTTACAGCGTTCAGTGTTTGCCTGCTCAGAGGTGTATTTCAATGCGTCTGTTGCCTTCACCAGCTGAATCATCTCAGGAAGGTTTTCAACACCACCGTTCCTGATCGCATCTTCAACAAAAGCCTTTTGGTCGGGTTGTCCGTTTCTCATAGCAACGATCAACGGTAGTGTCACTTTGCCTTCAGCGAGGTCATCGCCGATATTCTTGCCTAGTTCTTCTGGTGTGCCCAGGTAGTCTAATTGATCATCAACCATTTGAAAGGCGATCCCAAGGTGCAGGCCATAGTCACGCAGGGCGTGTTCCGTTTTTTCATTGGCGCCCGCTAATACGGCACCGGCATGCGCGGCTGCCTGGAATAACATGGCGGTCTTCCGGGAGATAATCTCCATATACTCGACTTCAGTGGTCGCGGGATTACGGATAAAGCTAAGTTGCTGAACTTCACCCTCGGCGATGACGTTTGTAGCCTTTGAGAGAATTTCCATTACCCGGATATTCCCAATGTCGACCATCATTTCGAATGCTCTTGAGTGCAGGAAATCCCCTACCAGCACGCTGGGAGCGTTGCCCCAGGCGGCGTTCACCGTTTCCCTGCCACGTCGCAGGTCCGATTCATCGACGACATCATCATGCAATAGCATCGCGGTGTGCAGGAATTCGATCACCGCCGCCAGTTTTACGTGATCGCGTCCCTGGTATCCACAGGCTTTGGCGCAAAGCAGCACGAGAAGAGGCCGAAGGCGCTTTCCACCTGCCTCTATCAAGTAGGCGGCGATTTCCTCGACCATCGGCACTTCTGAGTTCAGATTCGCCCGAATAAGGTCGTCAACCGCCTGGGAATCCTGTTTGACGACTGATAGGAAAGGATAGGTCATGTAAATTGCGGACTTCGCGGGCCATTTGAGAGGATTCGAATCCTAGGGGGGGGCAATTCGGGTGTCAAGGTGAAATCGTCAAATGTTGCTTGCTCCTGGCAAGGTCATCGAATAGAATTGCGCGTCCTGAAAGTGACCGGATTCCAGTCACGACCCAACATACCGCTATTTGCGGGCAACTGAATGAGATTCTTAGCATGTACGCTGTAATAGAAAGTGGCGGTAAACAACATCGGGTTGAACCTGGTGAGGTTTTGCGGCTCGAAAAACTAGACGCCTCCGAAGGTGAAACAGTCAACTTTGATAAAGTCATGATGATTGGCGAGGGTGAAAACATCCAGATCGGCACACCCTTTGTTGATGGTGGTGCGGTCACTGCAGAAGTAGTCAGCCATGGTCGCGGAGACAAGATCACGATCATCAAGATGCGTCGCCGAAAGCACTATCGAAGGCAGGCTGGGCATCGTCAGTACTTCACTGAAGTGAAGATCAAAGAAATTAGTGGAGGTAACTAGAGATGGCGCATAAAAAAGCGGGTGGTAGTACTCGAAATGGGCGCGATTCTGAATCGAAACGATTGGGCGTTAAGATCTATGGCGGTCAGGAAGTGATTGCAGGCAATATTATTGTCAGGCAACGCGGCACAAAGTTTCACCCCGGGAAAAACGTCGGCTGCGGCCGTGATCATACTTTGTTTGCCAAGGCAGCCGGTGTGGTTGAATTCAGTGTTAAAGGGCCGAAGCAGCGCAAATACGTGAATGTCGTAGCGTCGGCAGCCGTCGCTGGGGTATAAGCCTTAAAGAAGGTGTATAAAGGCCCTGTCAGTGACAGGGCTTTTTTTTGCACCATTTTCTGGCAACAGTGAGCCATTATGAATTTTGTCGATGAAGCAAGTATCAAGATTGAAGCAGGCAAGGGCGGTAACGGCTGCCTGTCTTTTCGTCGTGAGAAATATATAGAACGTGGTGGCCCCGATGGCGGTGATGGAGGCAGGGGCGGGAGTGTATACCTTAT
>DTZW01000344.1:0-13374 GCA_012961165.1 Gammaproteobacteria bacterium
AATTCTGTATGGTTGAGGTTATGCCTCACAGAAGTATTACGGATCTTCTCAAGCATAATCCCTTTGCGCTGGACGATGAAGGAAAAATAACCCTCCCCGCTGGAGCCGGGCTGGGTATAGCGTTAAAGGAAAACTTTAGACCTTAAACATATAATCAGGCATCCCACCAACAACCATCAGGATCACCGGGATAAATCCCCAAATATTTACCATGCGCTTGATAGCCTAACAGCCGCCTGACAGTATCTGGATAACTGTCCGCAACCTCTCTTGGCAAAATCAAATATTGATTGTCTTCCTGACGCAACCAACCCAGGCTATAGGAAACAAACAAACCCGAGCGGGGTGTCGACGCTTTGTTCGCCCCACCGCCATGAATGGTTGACTGAAGCCAATAAAGCACAGACCCTTTCGGCATAACAGCTTGCGCCACCTTGGATTCATCGATGTTTTCAAAAGCCTCAGTCTCCGCATTTTTTACACCTTTAAGAACATCGCTGTCCGTAACGATTCTGGTGGCACCATTTTCTTCGGTAAAGTCACTCAAAGCCCACATGGCCTGCATTTGAAACTCCACCCCAGGAATGGCAATAGGGTAAAAATCACCATCCCTATGCAGGATCTGAGCGGTTTCCCCGGGGTGAATTTCAATAGCCGTCATACTGCCGATTTGGTAGTTATCACAATGCCTTTTTAAGGTAGCATCAGCAACTTCCAGCGTACCGGGATGAGCCACCAATTCAGCCGATGAGCGGGACACATCCAGTACCGCCCCTAACCTGCGAGTTTTATAGCCATTAAAATCATTTTCGAATTCATGGCCTTTTGCATCTAGTGGCTTTCGTAATTCCTGAGCCACTTTATCAATTAACGCATTGGAGACCTGGTTGCGAACAATAACCCCACCCTCCTTTAAAAGCGTTGCTGCAATAACATCTGAAGACGTATTGCTATCAAAAGATTTAATGTTGCTTTCACTCATTTTAGTGGCCCTCTTTTAGAACTAACCGTTGATATTGTCGTCAACGTTAGTGGCTATCATTTTTCTGCTGTTACCAAAACATTTTATTATTTATTTATTTCTAAAATACTCCATAAATCTGTTAGCTTTATTCCTGCGCCCACTCCTGCTTCAGCTCCAACTCCTGCTTCAGCTCCAACGCCTGCTCCACCTCACACTTAAAGTGCGCCATCTCCCCCCTCAACCATTGGCAAAATAAATCGATTTCTGGCGTTGGCCTCGCACCCTCCCTGGTCAATAAACTCACCCAATCATCGGTCACCATACCTTCTGTAACCGGCTTAACCAATTTACCCGTTTTCAAATAGGGCGCCGTCGAAATCGCATCACCAATGGCAATGCCAGGGGCGGTCACGCTGATTTCGCAGCTTTTTCTTCACCTCTTGGTGCTGAAACTCAGATAAGATCGAATCCTCGCAGCAACTGCTTGTACCGTAAATCAATGGCAGGCATCAAGGCTGTCCGGAACAACCCACGCTCTGTCAGGCCTAACTGCCAAACAGCAGGATGGCCAACATTTCAAGGAGAAATGCCTTACAGCGCCTGCCTACCCGGTGAGCTTCCTGATCATATCGAAGCACGGCTACCTACATGTAAATTTGCGACAATCAGACAACCCTAAGGCCGCTTTCGATTCGGGCGAAGTCGCCCTGCCCGGCAAAATTCGTCTCAGCAATCAACCCACTTGAGTGTAGGCCAGAAGATCAGCATGCATACGGAGTTTGACCACCCAATATCGACATACTGGTTTGCTTAACTTTATATGATCGAATCTCCAAAGAGGATACTTTTATAATCTTGGAAAAATGCGGTTTAGAATAACTATCTACCAAGGGCGAACGCCCCAAGCATGGCCCGTTCAGGAAGCGGCGAAGAGCTCAACATGACAAACGCATATTCTGGGGCAGGGAAAACTCAAGACCCCTGCCGTATACAACGATGTTGAAGCGACAGGAGGAGGATGACCCAGGTGAGGTGGTTGGGATGCAGGAAAGGCCTGAATTCTCTAGAGGCCGTATCACACGGGTTATCGAGAATAATTCAGTATAACCATATACCGAACTAGTCGTTCACCCTACTCAACCTAGCCGCTATATTAGCGGCCTCCACGAAACCTGGCGCGACTTCCCATGTACGTATACGATGAATACGACCAAAAAATGGTCGATGAACGCGTCGCGCAATATCGCGACCAGACAAACCGTTTCCTCGCGGGCGAACTACCGGCGGAAGAATTCCAGCACCTTCGACTTCGCAACGGCCTATACATTCAAAGACTGGCCCCCATGTTACGGATTGCGGTGCCATATGGACTACTGTCTTCCAGACAATTACGAAAACTTGCTTATATTACTCGCCACTTTGACCGGGGGTACGCGCACCTGACGACCCGCCAGAATGTGCAACTGAACTGGCCCATACTTGAGGAAGTACCCGATATTCTTGAAGAACTCGCCAGCGTTGAGATGCATGCCATCCAGACCAGCGGGAACTGCATCAGGAACGTTACTTCGGACCAGTATGCCGGTGTCGCACAAGACGAAATAGAAGATTCACGACCCTGGGCCGAAATTATTCGCCAGTGGTCAACGTTCCACCCCGAATTCAACTGGCTGCCACGCAAATTCAAAATCGCAGTCACCAGTGCTACGCAGGACCGTGCAGCAGTGCAGGTACATGACATCGGCGTCAGGATATTCAACAACGATGGTGTCACCAGCTTTGAAATCCTGGCCGGTGGTGGCCTTGGCCGCACTCCTGTGATCGCACCGGTGATTAAGCAGAACCTGGAACCCAGGCATCTACTGACCTACCTTGAAGCAATCCTGCGCGTCTACAATCGGTACGGACGGCGAGACAACAAATACAAAGCACGAATCAAGATCCTGGTCCGGGCCATGACCCCGGAAGCCTTTGCAGAAAAGGTTGATGCTGAGTGGCAGACGCTTAAAGATGGCACCGGCACACTGACTGACGCTGAAATCTCAAGGGTCAAAGGACATTTCACTATTCCACCTTACGAAACTCTGGACGACCACGTTCCAGAGATCGATGATCGCATTGCGGACAACTCCGGCTTCAGCAACTGGCTAAAGCAAAACGTGAAACCCCACAAACAGGCGGGTTACTCCATCGTCAATCTGGCGATGAAGCAAACCGGTATTCCACCAGGGGATGTCACGGACAAACAACTGGAAACAGTGGCGAATCTCGCCGATGAATTCAGTTTCGGTGAAGCTCGGGTTACTCACGAACAAAACCTGACGCTCGCAGATGTCCCGAAAAAATCACTTTTCAGTCTTTGGCAGGCATTGGTCAGCGCCGAACTTGCCACACCAAACCTGGGTTTGCTCACCGACATTATCTGCTGCCCGGGTGGCGACTACTGCTCTCTGGCGAACGCGAAATCGATTCCAGTGGCAGAGGCAATACAACGCCAGTTTGATGATCTGGACTACCTTCACGATCTCGGCGATCTGGATCTCAACATTTCAGGTTGCATGAATGCCTGTGGTCACCATCATGTTGGCAACATAGGCATCCTGGGTGTCGATAAGAAAGGCGCGGAGTTTTACCAGGTGTCAATCGGCGGGTCCGGTTATGAAGACGCCAGCCTCGCTAAAATTCTGGGCCCGTCATTTGCCCGGGATGAAATCCCGTCTGTCATCCAGAAGCTGGTGAACGTACATCTGGATAAACGGGAAGGCACTGAACGTTTCCTGGACACCTATCGCCGGGTAGGCATAGATCCCTACAAACAAGCGGTATACACCTCATGAGCCAATTGATTATCGATCTGGAAATCACAACTGACGTAACAGGGCCTCTCGCAACGCTTGCGGAATTCCTGGCGGCGGACCAGAAACCCACAGCGGTGTTTATTGATTCTGATGAAGATATTGAAAGCATTAAAGAATTTGCGGCAACCCTTTCCGTCATTGCTCTTAACTTCCCTGCATTTTCAGACGGCCGATCCTATTCTTCTGCCAATCTTTTAAGACGGGAGTATGGATACAAAGCTGAACTGCGCGCTGTGGGAGATATCCGCATTGACCAGCTGGAACAGATGGTCCGATGCGGCTTTAACGCGTTCCAATTGGCTGACGGGCAGAATGTTGAGCAGGGTCTTGAAAAATTGCAAGGGTTCTCTTTCAGCTACCAACCAGCCTTCAACCGCGAACCACTGTTCAGGGCGCGTGCCAGCTAACGTTTTGGTTCGGGGCGTGTTTCCCTTAATATCAGTGCATATTCCCGCCACGAGCAACCATGGGCTCTGATCCTTTTGTGTTTTCATTTTTCCTGATCTTTGCGTGTGCAGGGATCCTTGCAACGCTGGCACTATTTACGCGCCAGCCGCTTATCGTCATGTACATCTTCACCGGGATGATTCTTGGTCCGTCCGGCACGGCACTTATTGATAACCCAGAGCTCATTAGCAGTATCGCAAAGTTCGGGATTATTTTCCTACTGTTCCTGCTCGGTCTCGATATGCAGCCCGCGAAGTTAATTAAGACCCTACGTAGCGCAATGCTGGTGGGTGTTGGCAGTTCTTTGGTCTTTTTTGCGGTGGGTTTTTCGATCGCATCAGCCTTCGGCTACTCCATGACTGAAACGATCATCATCGGCATCGCCATGATGTTCAGTAGTACTATTATCGGAATCAAATTACTGCCGACTACGGTGCTGCATCATCGCCACACCGGTGAACTGATGATCAGCCTACTGCTGATCCAGGATCTGATAGCAATCATCGTACTACTGGTGATTACCGGTGGATTGATGGAATTTGATGGTGTGGCCAAAATCGCGAGAGTTTTAGTCAGCCTGCCTCTGCTGGTCCTGTTTTCATGGCTATTCGTAAAGTATGTCCTTCTACCATTGCTGGAAAAGTTCGACGCCTTCCATGAATATATTTTTCTGGTTGCGATTGCCTGGTGTTTGGGGCTGGCCGAACTCTCTGAACTGGCTGGCCTGTCACTTGAAATTGGTGCCTTCATCGCTGGTGTGACGATTGCCACCAGCCCTATCGCTCTCTACATCGCCGATCACCTGAAACCGCTTCGGGACTTTTTCCTCGTGTTATTTTTCTTCTCGATTGGCGCAGGGTTCCATATGGATCTTCTGGCTGAAGTCATCCTACCCGCAGCTGTCATCGCCACCGTCATACTCGCGTTGAAGCCCGTCACCTTCAAGTTCATGTTAAGACGGATGAGTGAAACAAGCGCGTTGGGTTGGGAAACAGGATTCCGGCTTGGCCAGATCAGTGAATTTTCATTGCTGATTGCGTTTGTCGCGACGGCACAAAACCTGATCAGCCAGCAAGCCTCTCACCTGATACAGGCCACTGCTATCTTGACTTTTTTGGCGTCTTCATACCTGGTGGTGTTTCGATACCCCACGCCTATTGCTGTCAATGATCGACTGCGCAGGGACTAACCAAGCGTTTCATGTTTGACCAGCGTACGACCAGCCACTCCACCGGCAAAAATCTTGTCAATTTCACCGGACAGCTGGTTCAGGCCAATTTCAACGACCATGTCCTCCAGGGAAGACAACTTCCAGTCAGTTCCAAGCATGTTCCAGACGTGGGTTTTTTCCTCGATCGGCAGCGACACGCTGTCGATACCCAAAATGTTCACATTGCGCAAAATAAAAGGCAGCACCGTGGTGGTGAAAGCAGGCGAGGCAACCAAGCCGCAAATCGCGACACTACCGCCGTAACTTAAACCCTTAATCACGTTAGTCAGTATCTCGCCACCAACGGTATCAATACCGTGCGCGTACTTCATTGCATCCATGGGTCGGGGGTTTTGCTCAGACAGTGACTGGCGATCAATCACTTCCTTTGCACCCAGGCCTTTAAGATAATCTGCCTTGTCCGCCTTGCCACTGCTAGCGATAACATCGAACCCCTCTTTAGCCAGCAGCGCGACAGCAACCGATCCAACACCACCGGTTGCGCCCGTTACCACCACTGGGCCATCAGAAGGCTTGGCGCCCATCTTAAGGAGTTTGTCGTAGCACAGCGCCGCCGTCAGGCCGGCCGTACCAATAATCATACTTTCACGCGCTGTCATTCCAGCAGGCAAAGGCGTAATCCAGCTGGCAGGAACACGAATGAGCTGCCCATACCCGCCCGGGGTGTTCATCCCCAGGTCAAACCCGATAGCAACAACATCGTCGCCAGGTTTAAACAAAGGTGAATTCGATTCGACAACCTGGCCTGCGGCATCTATTCCGGGCGTATGAGGGTAACTTTTCGTCACGCCGGGCAATCCCTTCGAGGAAAGCGCGTCCTTATAGTTTAGCGATGAGTAATGTACGTTAATGAGCACATCCCCATCAGGTAGGTCATCAGTTGTTCGCTCGATGATCTGGTGTGTTACACCGTCCTCGGTCTTCTCTACCCAAAAGGCACTAAAACTGGTCAATATCGTCTCCGGACTTATTGTATAAACTGGTTAGGCAAGGTCTGCTGCAGCATTGTCTGCCGTGCTAACGTGCTACCCATCCATAAACGGGTGACTCGCTCAAAAAGCTTGTCCATTTTGTTCTTGTGCACTACGTACTTCACCAGGAACACATCCCTGTCAGCACAGCTATCAACAATGTATTCGTCGCTTGTTTTCAACTCATCAACAAGGTCACGCTCCAGGGCTCTTTTCCCAAACCACGCTTCGCCCGTTGCCACCTTTTCTATATCGACCTGCGGCCTGTTGTCGGACACAAAATCCTTAAACAGCTCATGAACATCTTCAAGATCGTCGACAAATTTTTCACGGGCTTTATCGGTATTTTCACCAAACAGTGTCAACGTTCTTTTGTATTCACCCGCTGTTAGGATTTCAACATCGATGTCGTTTTTCTTCAGAATACGATGAAAGTTAGGGATCTGGGCAACCACACCAATCGAGCCTAACAGGGAGAAAGGTGCGGCAATGATTTTGTTAGCGATACAAGCCATCATGTATCCGCCACTGGCCGCCACTTTGTCTACTGCGACGGTCAGAGGAACAGACTTGTTTCGGATTCTCTGGAGCTGTGACGCAGCGAGTCCGTAGCCATGGACGACGCCACCAGGGCTTTCAAGACGAACCAGCACTTCATCCTGCTCCTCTGCAATTGACAGGATCGCGGTTATTTCTTCCCTGAGGTTAACGACCTCAGACGCCTGGACATCGCCGACAAAGTCTACGACAAACATTCGCGGCCTGGGCCCTTCACCCTGCTTCAGATCTTTCTTCTGTGTTTTGTGCTTCTCTTTTTCTTTCTTCTTTTCTTGCTTTGCATCCTTCTTCAGCAACTCAGGGTTCAACACAATCGATTTCAGGCTATGGGTAATCCCTTCCAAAGAATCATTGAGGTTTTTAACTTCAATATGCCCAACATCTGGATCTTTTTGTCTCTGGGCCGAGCCAAAGATAACGACAATAACAACCAGAATCGACACCAATACCGTCACTGATTTTGCTAAAAACAAGCCATATTCGATCAAAAACTCCAATTAAAAAACTCCCGAATTACAAGACTGCACATGCTACCACAATCTCCCTTATAGGCAGGCCGGTAAGGGCCCCAGGGATGTATACTTCAGGCATGCGTAGATCAATGCACCCGAGTTTACTGGCGATCCTTATTTTCGTGATCACGCTGGGTACCTACGCTGCGACTATGCCAATGTCTATCACCCTGGAAGATGCCGGTCTATTCCAGATGGTTTGTTACCACGGCGGTCTTGCACACCCCCCCGGGTATCCGCTTTTCACCCTCGCCTGCAGTACATTGGTTATCTCTCCTGAGGTGATGAATGGGAACCTGGTTTCTGCGCTGTTCGGGTCACTTACTTCGGTCGTATTCTTCTTCCTGTTACTGTCTGTAACTCGCAGTAGGATATTCGCAACAACTGCCGCGCTGGCCTACGCCTTCAGTGCGACTTTTTGGGCTCAATCGATCATTGTTGAAGTTTATAGCCTGGCCGCGCTTCTGTTGTTTCTGTGCTGGTATACGCTGGACAGGTTTGTGCAGCACAAGCGGGAAGTTGACTGGTTCCTGGCTTGCCTGATTTTTGGACTGGCACTGTCTAATCACTGGCCACTAACCATGCTCTCTGCACCTGCCCTGCTTGCGGTCGTTTGGCCAGAGGTCAGGTCGTTACTGCTTAGACTCACTTCCTCGCGATTTTTTGTACTGACGCTACTTTCATTCACCCTTGGATTAACACCCTACTTCTACCTTGTAACGCGACCGGATGACGTTTTCGGAGTCTTCGAACCGATTAGCAGCTTTAGCGAATTTGCAGACTATGTTTCACGAAGTGCCTACAACAACGACACGGCCGGCGCGACCATTGCAGACACACTGGCGTTCTTCGGGTGGCTGCCCCTGGAAACTATCCGGCAGATAGGCTTTCCACTATCGCTGCTTGCATTGGTAGGGGCCTACTACAGCTTCCGGGCGGCACCGCGCCATCACGCTATCGCATTTTTGTTGAACTACCTTGGCTGCACCTTTTTATTAACCCTGTTGCTTGGGTTTAAGTTTGACCAACACGGCCAGTCAATATTCATGCCCTACCCCATTATTGCTTACGGTAGTCTGGCTATCTGGTTGGCATACGGCTTGATGGCAATATCGTCAGTGCACCACTCACTAACGAACAAAGTCGTGCAGGCTGCCTTTGGGTTATGCATCGTCCTGACTATTGCGCTAACAAACCTGCCAACCAATAACCGGAGCAAAGACTCGTGGATAGAAGCCTACTTCACATTGCTATTGCAATCCCTCCCGAAGGACGCTGTCTTGTTTGCTGAAGGGGACCTTCTTTTTTTCCCGGTCGGATATCTGCACTACGTGAAGGGGCTCAGGACAGATCTCAGCGTGTATAACTGGAAAAGCCTGACCTTACCCGATCGACTGACCTCTACCAGGACGTCACCGCAGCAACGTGAAGAGATACTGATCCAATTCATTGAGAAAGATCCAAGACCTGTCTTCACCATAGTACCCAGGTTTTCACCGGTAAGCAGCTACGGCCTGTACGACCAATTCCAACTGCCTGGCATGGACAACGCTTACCTGTTACCAGAGGCAGAAGCATTCCTTGATACATTATCTGACATGTATGACGAAGGACGCATTTTTCGCCAGCAGGAACTTGAACTGGCCGAGTTCATTTTCGCCGGTTTTACGAAGCTTTACATCAGATACCAGAAGCAGGAACTCACCACCTTGAATACTGGGCAACGAAAGAGATTCAATCGCCTGCTAGGCACTTTTTCAGGGAAGATGATGCTGATCAAGGATGAACTGGGTCGTACGGACAGGACTCCTAACAAGCCATTGCTCAAGGAGGTCGCTACTGCAGCCGGCCTCCAGATGCCCACGCACATTATAAAAAAACAGCAGGCGCGTTACTTCTACTACTCTGCCAGGATACTCCTCCTTGACCCGCCAGAGACCGAAGAAGCATTGCGACAACTCGAGCAGTCAATCAATCGCTTCCCGGCAACAGCCAATCTGGCTTACTGCCTGAGGGATGATCTGCTAGGTATCGAAAACAGCAATGGATGCGATTCGTTCACGCGGTAGGTAAACTGCCGTCATACCATAGACATCCAACAGGTATCCCAACTGTGCTATCGGAACTGCTTACAGAAAAACAAAAGGCGCTTGAGCCTCATTTCAAACCTGGTTTACTCCAGCGAAACTCAACGGTTTTCCAGTTCAGGTTTACCAAGGACGAAGATTTCTTTCTTTCTGTATCGCAAGACTTGTTCAGCTTTAATGAGGGTAGCGCAACCGATCCAACAATCACGTTGTATCTGGACCATCATGAAACCTGCTGGCAACTGCTAATGGGAACGCGCGATGGGATGGAGGCATTTATGAATGGCCAATATAGAGCAGACGGTAACATCGTGCTGAGTCAACTGTTGCTCTATCTGTTCAAGAGCGCTGACCCGACCGTCGTCTTCAAGGTTAAGGACTGACCCCACATTCCATCAGACGGGAATGCCACGCTGCGACAAATACTCATCGATTAACCATCGACTGATGGCGAACTTTCCTGGAATCAGAGGGAGGTCAGTGCAGGGAAACCAATCTGCTTCCGCTATCTCATCCTCCTGCAAAACAATGTCGCCCGACTGATACTCCACGTGAAACCCGAGCATCAGCGAATTAGGGAATGGCCACGGCTGGCTACCGCGGTAGCTGAGGTTACTTACGTTTACTCCAACTTCTTCTTTCACCTCCCTAATGACCGTTTCTTCGATCGATTCGCCTGGCTCGACAAACCCTGCCAGCGTGCTGAACAGTCCTTCGGGGAACATATGGTTACGCCCAAGAAGGACTTCATCACCTTTATGCACAAGCACGATAATGGATGGAGATAACCTTGGGTAAAAGTTCAATTTACACCCGGCACACACAGTAGAACGATCGCTTTGACTCTCTGTGGTGGCCTCGCCGCAACGACCGCAGAATTGATGGCTGCGATACCAGTCGCAAATTTGCAGCGCCCTACCCGCCAGATTAAACAGTGTCCTGTCTATATTCTGAATATTCATGCGAAGGTTAGAGAACCCTGCTGTGCCAGGCCCTGCGGCCTCCACGGCAAAGCATTGCTTCCCCCCCAGCATTCCCATGTAATGCTCATGAACTCCCTCGAACTGACCAAGCTCTTCGTGAGTAGCAGGACGCCATGCTTCGTGTTCGTCAACAAGCTGCAGGATGTTGTTGTTGTGGCAAACAAAGTAACTCGCCTCGCCTTGCCCTGCTGCCTTGGACCCAGGCAAAAAGCTGAGGTCAGGCTCAGGCCAATAGAATCCACTCATCCTGTCTCTCCAGTAATGTTACTGCGCCAGACTGCACCCGCTTCGCCTTTTTCATCCAGATGATCCAGCTTATTTTCGTGAGCACTCAGCTCCTCTTCATCTGCCTTGATAACTTTAAGGCGAGGCCTGTCTGGATCTAATTCAACTCGAGTATTCAAGCCCTTCTGATTATTTAGCTCTTCTCCCAGGCCCAGCGTTACCTGACCACCCGTTAAGAGCAGATACACATCTGCCAGGATTTCTGCATCCAGCAAAGCCCCGTGAAGTTGCCGCTGTGAATTGTCGACGCTATATCGTTTGCAAAGCGCATCAAGGTTGTTTTTCTGACCCGGATGTTTATTTCTCGCCAACGCAAGGCTATCTATCACGCTACAGTAGTCCGTTAGCTTACCCAGAGAAGGGTCAAGCAAGCGCATCTCACGATTCAAGAACCCGATATCAAATGCAGCGTTGTGGATAATGAGTTCACTGCCATCAACAAACTGTAGGAAGTTTTCCCACACATCGGCAAAGAGGGGTTTGTCGGCAAGGAACTGGCTGGTTATACCGTGTACTTCGAGCGCACCATCATCGCTTTCCCGCTCCGGGTTGATGTACTGGTGAAAATGCCTGCGAGTTAACTTCCTTGCAACGATCTCCACACACCCAATTTCCAGAATTCGATGACCTGCCTCGATTTCTAGTCCTGTCGTTTCAGTATCCAGTACTACCTGTCGCATCTGCCCTCTCCTATGGAACCTCTGATTAAGAGGATATTTTTGTCAGGGCAAGGAAGAGGCGCGCGAAGGAAATTTGTTAACATGTTGTAAGTTAACAAATTCCTGAGTACGCGTCTGACGCCGTACTGGCGAAAATAGACCTTAATCAGAGGTTCCCTAGTTCATCAATGCCGCGATTGGCCAGGGCATCTGCCCGTTCGTTTTCAAGATGACCGCTATGACCCTTTACCCAGCGCCAGTCAATATCGTGCGTTTCGCACAGTTCATCCAGCCGTTCCCACAAATCCCTATTCTTGACCGGTTGCCTACTGGCATTCTTCCAGCCTTTCGCTTTCCAGCCTTTAATCCACTCGGTGATGCCCTTGCGCACATATTGGGAATCGGTTGTCAGCACAATGCTTGAAGCCCGATTTAGCGCTTCGAGCCCACGAATAGCAGAAGTGAGCTCCATCCTGTTATTGGTTGTATCAGGCTCACCACCCCAGAGTTCCTTCTCGGTTTTTCCTGAACGAAGGAGCACACCCCAACCGCCCGGACCTGGATTACCCCGACATGCACCATCAGTAAATATTTGAACTTCCTGGTTAATCATCGTTCATGCTGACCAGAATCATGTTCCACCTTCGTCAGCCCATCGTGTTTCACAGAGCGCACCGCACTCAACCGGCCAAATGCCTGATGCCGGCTCCAGACAGGCTTGACGGAATGAACGGCACCGACGTGTTTCCTGGCGACAATCACGTAAACTGATCCAATAGGCAGGTTAAGGGTTCGGCTTACCCCATGGGAATAGTCGTTAACTTCACCAAGATACTGGCTGACAGGGGGGCGATAGATCGAGTACTGCGCTCTGTCGATTTTAAAGTCCAGCAGGTTAAGCCAGTCCATTAATCGCCCAGGCCTAATGAACGCACCATTCCAGGGGGCAATACTTTTGTAGCGCGTGGAGCGTACAATGGTTCGCCAGGCTCCCCACAGGCTCATTGGATTGAATCCAACGATCACGATATGACCCATCGGAAGAGTAGTCCGGGCCAGTTCTCGCAGGATTTTTTGCGGCGATTCCGCGAAATCAAGAAGATGATGCAAAAGCGCGACATCAATACTGTCATTGGCGAACGGAAGCTGGGTAGGATTTGATACCAGGCCAGCTTTCGTCGTATCCAGATTGATAATGATCTTGTTTTGGATCGGGCTGGCATCATGCAGCACACTGTCCTGAACGCTAAACTGTGCAAGGTGGTAGCCAAAAAGCTCAGGTAATAGTTGCTCGAGCATCGCCAATTCGGTCTTCAGCACGTGTCTGCCCAAATCTGAGGCAAACCACGACCGGATACCTTCCAGTACTCGTTGCGACGAGTTGCTCAGGGCCGAAAAATCATTGTGCATATCAGTGTGTTCAATAGGTGCTTAATTATTATAATGGAAGATTGATGTCTTACTACATGGAAGTTCAGGGGTCGCCTGGTTTTGAGACCGCCAATCTGTGCTGCCCCCACATAATGCCTAGAGTTAAGCCTTATATGTCCCTATCCCACCCATTTACCTCACTGGTACTGTTTTGTTTGCTGGCCGGTTGCGCAATCAAGGAAGGCCCCGATTCCGCCCAGACCCCGGATAGCTTATTTGATCGAGAGCCCTCAGCGGCTCATCATAAAGAGCCCTCAGCGTCTGTTAATAAAGAGCCCTCAGCGTCTGTTAATAAAGAGCCCTCAGCAGCTGATAAAGAGCCCTCAGCGGCTGATAAAGAGCCCTCAGCGGCTGATAAAGAGCCCTCAGCGGCTAATAAAGAGCCCTC
>DTZW01000344.1:13479-14497 GCA_012961165.1 Gammaproteobacteria bacterium
CATAAAGAGCCCTCAGCCCAGGATTCAACCGTGGTGCAAACAGACTTATGGCAACGAATGCGCGACGGATTCCGGTTATCACATGAAACGGATAGAAAACGGGTCATGGATGAACTGAAATGGTACGTAAATCATCCAGAATATGTTGAACGCGTCACCAAACGTGCCGCACCCCATCTCCACTACATCATCGAAGAGCTGGAAAAGCGCGGGTTACCTCTCGAGTTTGCACTTCTCCCTATTGTCGAAAGTGCCTATGACCCCTTCGCCTATTCTCATAGCAGGGCAGCCGGTTTGTGGCAATTTATTCCTAGCACAGCTCGAGTGTATGGCTTGAAAATTGACTGGTGGTATGACGGCAGAAGAGATGTCAGGGCTTCTACCAAGGCGGCTATCGATTATCTCGAGTATCTGCACATTATGCTGGGCGAAGACTGGTTGCTGGCACTGGCAGCCTATAATGCAGGCCAGGGTAATGTTCTTTCTTCGATACGTGCCAGTAAACTGCCCGCGGATGAAGTAAATTTCTGGTCCCTTAAGGTTTTTCGCGAAACCTATACCTATGTCCCCAGGCTCCTTGCCATAAGTGAGCTAATCAACCACCCCGACCATTACCATATGACACTGCCTGATGTGGCCAATAAGCCAAATTGGGAAGTCGTCGAAACCATGGGCCAGCTCGACCTGAATAAAGCCGCAGAGCTGGCAGATGTCTCTTCAAAGGAAATCTACTTACTGAATGCCGGATTTAACCAGTGGGCAACTCATCCGGATGGACCACACGAACTCATTATCCCCGTCGGCAAAGCGGACGTATTTCGTGAGCGAGTATCAGAACTTCCGCCCACTGAGCGTTTGGCGTGGCAACGACACAAAGTAAGTTACGGCGAAAGCCTTGGCGCAATTGCGAACAGATACCGAACGACCGTGGATACAATCAGGAGCGCAAACGACATACGAGGTAACTTGATCCGTGCGGGGGAGTCTTTGATGATTCCGGCTGCGTCACCAGACGCTG
>DTZW01000345.1 GCA_012961165.1 Gammaproteobacteria bacterium
CCCTTCTCCAGGATGTTTGACCTGAACGATCGAGCCGTTTCCTGATCAAATATACCTTTT
Source organism: Gammaproteobacteria bacterium (assembly GCA_012961165.1). Taxonomy (GTDB): domain Bacteria; phylum Pseudomonadota; class Gammaproteobacteria; order Pseudomonadales; family Azotimanducaceae; genus UBA9659. The sequence continues at coordinate 61 of DTZW01000345.1, forward strand.
TCCCTGAACGCTTCAAAACCGTCGGCATCAAGCACCTCGGCCCAGATATAAACGTAATAGCCCGCCGAATAATGCTCACTTTCAAAGACGTGCCTGAAGTACGCTGACCGATATCGCGGATCTACCATCTTGATCTTATGAATGTCATCCATGGCCTTGCGCTCAAAACCATCGACGTCTTCCGGCGCCTTGCCTTCCTGCTGGTGCCACGCCAGATCCAGGTAACAGGCAGCCAGATACTCTGTTGTGGCAAACCCCTGGTTGAACGTTTGCGCTGATTTCAGTTTCTTAATCAGCTCATCCGGGATCGACTCACCGGTTTCATGATGAATCGCATAGGACTTTAAAACTGCTGGTTCAAGCGCCCAGTGCTCCATGATCTGGGAAGGCAGCTCAACAAAGTCCTGTTTCACATTAGTGCCTGACAGCCTCTGGTATCGAACCTTGCTCAGCAGCCCATGCAAGCCATGGCCAAATTCGTGGAACAGCGTTCGCACTTCATCCATGCCAAGAAGACAGGGATCAGATTTGGGGAAGTTACAACAGTTAACAATCACCGGATGCACATGTTCGTCCAGGTTGGATTGCGAACGAAACTCACTCATCCAGGCGCCGCCCTGCTTGGAGGGGCGCATAAAAAAATCAAACAGGAATATGCCAATTTTTGAACCATCGGCATCAGTCACCTGGTAAGCAACCACATCCGGGTGGTAGACCGGCACATCGATTTCCTCGAATTTGATGCCGTAAAGTTTACGGGCCACTTCAAACGCGCCGTCCCTGACGTTGTCCAGTTTGAAATAGGGTTTTACTGCTTCCTCATCCAGATCGAACCGTTCCTGTCTTATCTTTTCCGTGTAGTACCACCAGTCCCAGGGTTGCAGTTCAAAATTTCCGCCGTCGTCCTGAATTCTTGATTGCAGGTCTTGCGCTTCTTTGGCGACCTTTTCCTGACATGGCGCCCAGACGCGATCCAACAGACCTTTAACGGCTTCAGGAGTCTTCGCCATTCTGTCATCCAGCATAAAGTCGGCATGGGTGTCGAAGCCTAGAATCCCCGCTCTTTCGGACCGGAGTTCGACAATTTCCTGAATCACCGGATGATTGTTTGTCGTCATCGTGCCGCAGTCTGTGTAGGTCTTGTATAGCTTTTCCCGAAGGCTCCGGCTGTCGGCATATTGCAGAAACGGTGTGATCGATGACCTGGAAATCGTAAACACATATTGCCCGGACTTGCCGCGGGACTCGGCTTCTGACTTCGCGGCATTGAGCACAGAGTCAGGCAAACCGGAGATATCTTCTGCCCCGCCCACCACCAGCTCAAATTCGTTAACGTCCTGCAGGACGTTCTGTCCGAACTGCGTGGTCAAACCCGCCAGCGACTCAGTAATTTCATTGACCCGCTCACGCGCTGATTCAGACAGGTGCGCACCGGCGCGCACGAATGACTGGTGAATCTCTTTTAGCAACTGCAATGCTTCCGGGTCCAGCACCGGCGCACTTTCCATGACAGTCTTCACCCGCTTAAACAGCGCCGGGTCGGAATAGATCTGGCTGTTGTGGGCCGCCACCCGCGGACTCAAGGTCAATTCCAACGCCTGTAATTCATCGCTGGTATCCGACGAGGTCAGGTTCCAGAAAACATTGCCTACCCTCTCCAAAAGGCCACCCGAACGTTCCATCGCTTCCAGGGTGTTGAGGAACGTTGGTGCTTCATCATTACCGGTAATGGCTTGAATCTCCTGGTTTTGCGCCTCAAAACCACGGTCGAAGGCTTCTTCGTAATGGCGGGTCAAAATCTGCCCGAATTCGGGCACCCCGTTTTCTGGTGGTGGCTCAAAGAAAGGGTTCGCCAATGTTATTGCTCCAACAAGATGGACCTGCATCCTAACACTACCTTTACCCCGGAGCTGTGCTTATGATGCTGCACTTAGTCAGGCACTCTGGACATTGACATGCCAGCAACGACCGTACTTGTCACCGGCGCATCCGGATTCATCGGCTGTCACTGTGTACTGGATTTATTGAACCACGGTTACCGGGTTCGAGGATCCGTCAGGGACCTTGGCCGAACTGGCGCGCTGGAGAAAACCCTAAGCACCCATGGCGCAGATACCCGCCAGCTTGATTGGGTGGCGGCAAGCCTGACTGAACCTGACGGCTGGCCAGCAGCAGTTGACGGCTGTGATGCGATTTTTCATGTCGCGTCACCGGTACCGACCATCCAGCCAAAAAACCCGGCTGACGTCATTGAACCTGCCAGGCAGGGCACATTAAATGTACTGGAAGCCGCCGCGGCACAGGGCATCCACCGAGTCGTGCTGACATCCTCGGTCACTGCAATCCTGGGCGGCGTATCAGAGAGCCGGATTTACAC
>DTZW01000346.1 GCA_012961165.1 Gammaproteobacteria bacterium
GTATGCTCTGCGAAGCTGGATTCAGCAGGGTTCAGATCGAGGTCTTCCATGATCTGGAACTGGGACACCTGGGAGGTGCCCCAGTCTTCATTGTGACGCGTTGATTACTCTTAATAATACGATAGCGCCAGTTGCTATACTTGTTGTCGTCCATCCAAGACTAAGATCTGGTTTTTCGCCATCTCAACTGCTCCAACCTGCCAGATCCAAGTCGAAACCCACAAAAGGAAACTATCCATGAAACAACTAGTGATTTTGGCAATGGTGAGCATCGTTGCAACTTTAATTGTTAGCGAAGAAAGCTTTGCCAGGAAAACCCCTGCTATCGAGCAGGGTCCCAATGCGGAGGTCAGCTTTGATGGGCTGCACCTTGTTGACAATACACGAATGGATAAAGTCTGGATAAAGCCAGGCATTAATCTGAGCCAGTACGATAAGGTCATATTCGAAGGTGCTGGAATACAATATCGAGCTGTCAAAGGCGGCAACCTTCATAATAGTTCGGCAGATGCGTTTCCACTTAGCGAACGACAGAAATCGGGACTTGAGAAAGCCGCTAAAGAATCCTTCCAAAGCGAGTTCAACAAATTCAAATATTTCACAGTAGCCAGTAAACCGGGCGCAGGGATATTGAAAGTGACGCTGGCATTGATTGATGTTGTCTCTCGCGTCCCCCCGAAATCCACGGGCAGGAATAGTTTTTACATCTCAGACCTCGGCCAGGCGGTGCTGGTGGTCGAACTTAGCGATTCGGTAACTAATGAAATTCTCGCCAGGGCTGTGGATGGGCAACGTATCAAGCCTTTGACCATGCAGGAAAGCAATCCAGTGACTAACCTTAGTGAGGTGAAACGTTCCATACGAAGATGGGGGTTGACCTTGAGGAAGGGCTTGGATGAGTTCCATGAAATTGGCAGTACTTCTGGTTCTGTGGAATAACTCACCTTGAGCGCAAGGTGATGCTGCCAGTTCTTGGCAGCATAGGCTGGTATCAATCACGTGGTGGGAAGCGTGCAATGGAGACTGCAAATTGTTCAATGTATGATGGAGTACACGGCGGTGCTTAAGAGTTACCGCGATTTGATAGAGCAGGATATGGCGCTCTATCGTTAGCCAAAGTTTATTAAGAAGGACAATCATGCGATTACTACTGATTTGTAGTTTTTTACTGCTATCTTCCTGTGCGACCAAATCATTAACAGAACTGGTGCAGGCACATCCTGATTATGACGTTAGTCAGCTCAAGACGTTCATATGGGCTGAACCACCGGTGCAAGTCATAGGTATACTTAGCGGCTCGGGGGAAAGCGATCTTACCCGGCGTGCTCAGAGTGTTGGTCAAGCGATACTCATGAATAGAGGTTACGTCGATGCCGGTCCGCACAAACCCGACATGATTGCATCATTGATGATTGGCGCCATTAACCAGTCGTCGATTTCTCAGCATAAGGTCGACGCGAGGCAGGGTTACTACGACCGGACGGTGAGTTGGACACAGGAAAATGAATACCTGAGAGGTGGCGTCGCGATTATTCTCACGAACCCCGACAATGGCGTAATAATGTGGCAGGGAAGTGCCATAGACACTCTGAAAGCCAATCGGAAAAGCACCGGGCAGAAAATTGATAAGTTCGGCAAGCTGGTCGAGCAAATGCTTCCTGCATCTCAATAATTGATACGTATGAAATGGGCTTCTTCATAACATTTATCCATATCACAAGATTGTGAATCTCTTTGGCGCTGGGTCATTCGGTTTGATGGCTGTTTTTGGCTGTGCTTGGAAAAGGCGGCTGCCTGGTTCTTCGCTTCTCGAGGGGGTGTCAGGTTTCTTGGTTTGCTTCAAGCCATGTTCCGTTCGGCGGTAGGGATCGACGATCAGCAAGAGCGTAGATGAATTCCATGAGGCGGGTTGTTATGTTTGTGCTGTTCCGGGTTCAATTGAATAGGTTGAACCCGGTTCAGACCTGCCTGCCTACAGCTGACTGTTGATATTCACGATGGTGGGAAGGCGGCGAACATATCACCAAGAATTGCCCGTAGGGTCTCGCCCGGATTCTCTCGCATTTTTGTTGTGATCTTCCGGACAGCCCTTGCATGCCACACTGGCTTTCTGGTGGAAACATCATATAGGTCAACGGCCAGGGTACCCTCGGTGTACTGTCGCACATCCGTGCTGGTGTAGGTCTGGGCGCCATAGTAGCCGCGGCCTCCCCAACCCCAGCTTCCATAGTTACCGCGGTAGGACTCCGGATAGCTGGTGACCTGTATCTTGTCTCTGCCGCCCAGCGTGAAACCAACAGTAAAGTCTGCCTTCTTCCTGTCTGAGACCCTTGTATAACCGCGGGCGCTCAGGATGTTCTCGGTGATCTGAGTGATCCTACCTTCCAGCATGGGGCTAACGCCCGGCAAACCTTCGGCAATCATCAGCGGGTTATCGGAGATAAAAGCAAAGGTTTGATACTTTGAAAAGTTGTGGGAAGGGTCGAAGTCAACCATTGGTTTGGGCGCAGCGCAGCCGGCGAGGAAAACCAACAGTAATAAAATCAGGTGTCGCATCATTGTTTCCTTATAAATCCTTTAGTGTAGTTTGCTTAATTACCAACAACAAGCTCAGTTGGGTGTTGGAGACAGTATCAAGGGGGCGCCAACATCCATCAGCCATCATATGGTTATATTGGTCTTGGCATGGGTCGTTCGTTCAAAACCGTTATTTACCAGGTCTTCCGCCAGCCGGCCTTCAAGACGCTCTTGCTGGTATTCAAAAATGGGTTGTGGTGCATGCATTGGAAATAACCCGGTCCAAGGTAGATGATGCCCCGGTTGGTTAGTGTGATTTCATACGGAGTATCAGATTCATGCAATCGTTTAACTGCTGCGGTGAAAACCGAACAGAGTTGCATACAGTACCGGGACTACGACCAGAGTCAGTATTGTGGCGAATCCAAGCCCGAACATGATCGTTACCGCCATGGGAACAAAGAACGCATCGCCAAGCAATGGGATCATGCCCAGGATGGTGGTGAGTGCGGCCATGGATACAGGTATCATACGACTGAGGCCTGAGTCTACGATAGCCTTGAAAGGCTCCTTGCCTGAATCCAGTTCAACCCCGATCTGATCTACCAGTACAATGGCGTTCTTTATGAGCATGCCTGCCAGACTCATAAAGCCCAGCATTGCCATGAACCCAAATGGTTGCTCGAACACCAGCAACCCGGCCGTAACACCGACGAGTGCAAGCGGTACGACAAGCCATATGACCAGGGTCTTTTTGAGCGAATTGAACAGAGCGATGATGATGAATACCATCAGTCCGAAGAACATTGGAACTGCCTTGGCGATAGCGGTAGAACCCTTGTCGGAATCTTCATTTTCACCTCCCCACGCCATGTAGTATCCGGGCTTGTCTTTGATATAGAGTCGATCTCGATACTTCAATGGAATGGTAGAGCTGTTGTGTTCTATCTCAGTATCCTCTGGGACACCTAGTCTTTGCGCTACGTCTACATTGAGTGCTATCTCAATGTCTGCCTTGATGTCAGCTAGTAGATCTGACGATAGGCCCGTGCGCTGGTCGAAATGCAATCGAAGCATGGCGACTCTGTCCCGGCGCCAGATATGTGGGTTCTCAAAGGCGATGTCAAAGACCGGTACTACCTGCCCGATAGGAACCATCTGTTGGGCAAGAGGGCTCCAGACAAGTAGCTGGTCCAGACTGGAAAGATTCGTGCGTTCTTCCTCTGGCGCCCGTGAAATAATCGGAAGTAGTTCATCATTGTCCCGAAATACTCCGGAAACAAGGCCTTCTCCAGAATAGGACATAGCGTCTGCGACCCCCTGGCGGTCAATGCCGAGTCGGCGCATTGCCGTATCAGACACGCGGGGGCGCAGGGTTTTTACCTTATCACCCCACTCATCCCTAAGACCTTTTACGTTGGGGTTTTTTGCAATTATTTCCTTTGCCGTTGCTGCCAACTTACGAAGCTCCTCCTTGTCAGGGCCAGAGATTCTGAGTTGAATCTTGCCACCGGTCGCTGGGCCCAGGACAAATAGTTTGACGTTGAAGTTTGCGTCAACAGGTCCTTTTTCAAGGTCAGTTTGTATCTGCTTCGAGAGCGCGTCGATGACCGAAAAATCCTCAGTGTCTACCAGAATGCGACCAAAATGCGGATACGACTGCTCAGGCGGATAAGTCAACAGGAAGCGTGGTGAACTGCCCCCAATCTGGGTCGTGACATGAGTGACACCTTCGTAGCTCAAGAGTTGTTCTTCGACGTGCTTGAGTTGCGCCTCCGTTTCGTCAATAACGGTGCCATCGGGGAACCAGGCATCAACATAGAACTGCGGTCTGGTTGAATCAGGGAAGAAGCTGTGTTTCACATACCCGAAGCCAATGATTGCGCTGCCAAACAGCACGAGCGTAAGAGCGATCGATAAGACACGGTTATCAATGGCGAGCTCCAGGAATCGTCGATATGTCTTGTAGAAACCGCCAGCATAGGGATCTTTGTCTGACCCGGCATTTGCGCTTGGTTTAAGGAAGACCTTACACATTAACGGTGTAATAGTGACCGCGGTAAACCAACTCATGCTGAGGGAAATCAGGATGACCGAGAATAGTGATCGCGTATATTCTCCGGTTGCATCCTGGGAGGTGCCAATCGCGGCAAACGCAGCAATAGCGACCGCCGTCGCACCTAGTAGCGGGGTGGCGGTTTGCCCAACCACAGCCTTTGCCGCTTCGCTGGGGTCCTCGCCCTGGTCGATTCGCATTCGCATACCATCTGTTACTACGATCGCATTATCCACCAGCATACCCAGCGCGATGATGAGCGCCCCTAGTGAAATACGCTCTAGGTTGATGTCGAACATAGCCATAAAGATAAAGGTACCGGTAATCGTGACTATCAGTACTACACCGATAATAAGACTGCTACGCAGCCCCATAAAAACCAATAGAACGGCAATGACAATGGCGACAGCTTCAACCAGGTTAACGAGGAAGTTATTAATGGCGAGTGTGACTGATTTTGACTGTAACGAGACGATATTGAATTTCATTCCCAGGGGAATCTGGTTGGATATTTGACGGACTTTTTGCTCGAGGCCCTGGCCCATAGTGACGACATTACCGCCTTCAGAGGTTGAAATGGCAATGCCTATCGCAGGGTGGCCGTCATATCTTAGTTTGGTTGAGACCGGATCCCGGTAGGCTCGATAGATATCAGCAATGTCACCCAGTGCTATCTGGGTACCAGATTTACCGGATGGACTGATCAGGAGGTCTTTGAATTCCTCCTCCGACTTGTATTCACCCGTGGGATTAATCGCCAGTCGTTGATTACCCACGCCAAAGTAACCGGCAGATACAGCGACATTCTTGCTACCAAGAGCCCTCTCAATATCAGTGGGCGCGATACCAAGGGCGGCCATACGTTGCCTTTTTAGTTCAACGTAAATGACTTCCTTGGGTACACCGTAGAATACAATTTTCTTTACATCTTCAACGGTTAGCAGTTCTCGGCGCAGAAACTTTGCAGTCTCGTACAGCTCTTTTTGGGAGTAGCCGTCACCACTAAGAGCAATATAAACGCCGAACACATCACCGAAAGCATCATTGACGATAGAGGGGCCAGCGCCGGGAGGAAGGTTGCGCTGGGTATCGCCGATTTTGCGACGAAGTTCATCCCACACCTGGGGTAATTTGGTCTTGTTATACTCGTCTTTGATGGTGACATTAACAATGGACGCGTCACGATAGGAGTGCGATTCGACGTAGAATAGCTGGCCAAGTTCCTGGCTCGCCCGTTCTATCAGGTCGCTGACTTCGCGTTCTACCTCCTCGGCCGAAGCGCCTGGGTAAGGCGTGTAGATGCGGGCTACCTTAATCGTGAATTCGGGGTCTTCCAGCCTTGAGAGACTGTCGAAGGCTACCATGCCGACGGCCGCCAGAATAAAAGTGACAACCCACGTAATTGTGCTGTTGCGGATGCTCCATTCAGCGGGGTTCATTAGTAGCCTACCTCGGTGATCGGAATGATCTCTTTCCCCTCAATTAAGGATGATAAACCCGCGGTAACGATCATGTCTCCTGCCATGACCCCGCTGGTGATTTCGATCTTATCGGCACCGGTAAGTGAGCCGGTGGTGACAATCTGGCGTGTCAGTTTGTTGTCAGATTCCACCTTCCATACGCTACTTGCGTTGCCGTCTCCAGCGACTAGTGCGACCAGAGGAATCACCAGGGGGCCTGTTGATTGGTCAACCTGAGAGATAGTAACGGTTGCTGTCATTCCCGGCAGGATGCTGGAGACATTTTTGTCTTTAATGCCAGCCACCACTTCGAAAGTTTGTGTCTGGGAGTCGGCTTCGGCAGCAAACTCCTTGATGTATAAGTCAAAGACTCGATCTGGCAAAGCATCAAATTTCGCGCTGAGGGCCAGGTTGGGGTTTTCCTGTCTACGAGCAACCAGTGTTTCAGATACCGAGACAACCAACTCGAGATCGGTCGTGTCCTGCAAACTCAGGATTGGTTGCTTGGCCTGAATGTCCTCAAAGTTTTGCACGAAAGTCCTGGCGATCACGCCGGTAAAAGGCGCGATCATTTTTGTGTCATCGTAGGCTTTTTCTGTGCGCTCAAGGTTCGATACCGACACATCAAGGCTTGCCTTGATTTTGTCGTAGTCAGACCGGGAGATAAAGTTGTCAACGATCAATTCTTCTGCGCGGTCGAAATTGGCCTTGTTTTTATCTCGCTCGGCGCGTGCCGCATTGAGGTTGCTTAGATAGTCGCTATCATCAAGTTTGCCCAGGACATCACCTTGGCTAACTTTCTGGCCTTCCTTGACAGAAAATTCGATAATTTTTCCTGATACCTGGAATGAAAGGTCGCTTCGTTGGGCCGCTCTCACTGTTCCGGGTATCTCGCGTGTTCGACGGAATTGCTCGCCGAGTATTAATACCTTCGCAGGTTGAATATTAACTGACGGTGGTGGAGCCTCCTTAGAGCAAGCAACAAGAAATAGGCAAAATAAAGCAACTATTGAGTATCGGAAGGTCGTTAAGCGCATTACAAAGTCTCTTGGCGAAGTGAAATCGTGTAATCATAATAGCATTGTACCGCGGCCCTATTGAACTGCGCGGATTTCCATCGCGACAGGTGGCAAGAGGACAAGGCCACAACACAACCAACTGACGCTACGCCGAGATGCGACTCAGGGGCATGTTATTCAGGGGCATTCTATCCACGGACATTCAATTCAGGGGCATTCAATTCAGGGGCGTTCAATTCAGGGGCATAGATCATTGGTCGCGAACTGGAAGGGAGCGTTGTCCATGACGATGCGACCCTCGCGCTCGGATAATGCAAACATTTGCTGCGGACCTCTTTTATTCGCAAGGATAAGGTAAGCATCGTTACCCTCAGGGCTGACACTCCAGGTACCTTTGCTTTTGCGGCCCGTCGAGGACGTATGCTTCGTCCAGCCGTTAAACTGGGTCTGGGCGGTGTTAAATCGCGATCTAAAAGTGCGATCCCGGCAAAAGTGGTAATCCTGCGCGTAGATTGCGCCGCTAGTATAGTTGCCTTGCTTGCCGTAGTGGATAAGGTGGGCCCCTGAAAGGCGGAATTCCCATCTTTCATGCTCAAATCCGGGCTGGGCTCTGGTCACCTTGAAGGAGTCGATCATCTTGTTGGCGGTACTTCGAAAGCCAATCCAGCGTTCGTGTACTGAGCCGATAAGGACCATGTAGCCCTGGCCATTAGGCCCGAAGATACCCGCCAGTTTCCCGAGTAATTCGCGGCCCTGTATGTTTCCGCTAGCGTTCATTATCAGTCCTTGGGCGCCTTGAAGTTGAAGTGTCTCCGGAGACCCTGTTGGATTGATGGTAATGGCCTCGGCATGTAAACCGTTTCTCAGCCTGGCCTGCACGGTGTGCAGGGATAATCCAGGAACTGTTCGAACGATCATTGTGCCATTGCGCTCAGGGGACTGAAAATAGAGCAGGTCGCCTTGTTCGCTTGACAGTCGGAAGTCTTTTGGGAGTTCCAGGGAAAAACCCGAAGTTCGATCAGTGTAGGTTCTTGTATGCTCCTGGACAGCGAGTCTGGGCTGGCTTTTTGGCTCCGCGGCGCATGCAGAGTAATCAGCGTTAAGGAGGCTCAGTGCAACCATGAATAGCGTGAGATACAGTCTTTTTTGGGTATAGATAAGGTTCACAGTTTTTATAGCTATCCTGAGTGAGTGTTTACAGTTTACCAGCCAATGGGATGCCTTGGGTATTAAGGCTTTTTACGGCCGCCCGCTCTTTCGCATCTTGCAGTCAACGACAGAAACTCAGGGCCCGATCAGTACTTTACCCTTTGATTCTCGATTTAGATTGATTTTTATGATATTGAAACTATACTCGCGGCCCCACAGATACTGCTTCTGGTATCTGGTTCCCCGAGGTCCACATGTCAAAGCCCGAACCGGTTTCAAGCTTTCAGTCGCTTGGATTGCCGCCTGAATTGATTCAGGCGCTTGAAGACGTCGGTTATGAAACACCCTCTCCTATCCAGCTTGGGGCCATTCCGCCGTTGCTGGAGGGCAGGGACCTGCTTGGTCATGCACCCACGGGTACTGGTAAAACTGCGGCTTTTGCTTTGCCGCTACTGGCGAATATCGACCTTGATAGTCGTTACCAGCAGGTATTGGTGCTAACACCAACAAGGGAGTTGGCTATTCAGGTAGCCGAGGCATTTCAACGGTATGCCAACCACCTGAAAGACTTCCACGTTCTGCCGGTTTACGGTGGGCAGGAATATTCCGGGCAGATTCGGGCACTTCGCCGTGGCGTCCATGTGGTGGTGGGTACTCCCGGCAGAGTGATGGACCATATCCGGAAGGGCACCATGAAACTCGACAAGTTGCGGGTACTGGTGCTGGATGAGGCTGATGAGATGCTTCGTATGGGTTTTATTGATGATGTTGAATGGATCATGGAACAGACCCCGGAGAATCGCCAGATTGCGCTTTTTTCAGCAACCATGCCAAAGCAAATTCAGAAGATAACCAAAAGGTACCTGAAGGATCCTCTCAATATAGCGATTAAAGCTAAAACGGCGACCGCCGAGTCCATCAGTCAGCGTTACTGGCTGGTCAGCAATCTACATAAACTGGATGCATTGACCCGAATTCTGGAAGTCGAACCATTCGATGCTGTATTGCTTTTCGTCCGGACTAAAATTGCGACTACTGAACTTGCTGAACGACTGGCCGCAAGAGGTTACGCCGCCGAAGCGCTCAATGGTGATATGCCTCAAAAAAACCGTGAACAAATGGTCGCGCGACTGAAGAAAGGCGGCATCGATATTTTGGTGGCGACGGATGTCGCTGCCCGAGGCCTGGATGTTGACCGGATTAGTCACGTTATTAATTACGACATCCCCTACGATGCTGAAGCATACATTCATCGCATCGGTCGAACTGGCAGGGCAGGAAGGAAGGGTGAAGCAATTCTTTTTGTTGCCCCAAGGGAAAAGCGAATGCTGGCCGCCATTGAAAAGGCAACTCGTCAGAAAATAGAAGCGATGACCTTGCCAAGTACAGAGATGGTGAACAGCCAGAGGATCTCACGGTTCAAACAGACCATTACGGACACACTTGCAGGTGGCTCGCTTGAATTTATGCAGGGCATTCTTGAATCCTACGAGCAGGAACATGATGTATCACCGATCGAGATTGCAGCCGCGTTAGCGAAACTTTCTATGGGTGAAAAATCTCTCCTTTTAGAGCCAGAAAAGAAGGCGCCACGAGAGAGGAAAGGTGACTCTGGGAAAGGCGAGACGCCGTTTAGAAGAGAAGGAAAAGGAAAAGGAAAAGGGAAGGCTCGACCGGAAAAGAAGCTTGCCGAGGGCATGGAACGCTTCCGTATCGAGGTCGGTCATGACCATGAAGTGCAACCGGGGAATATTGTTGGCGCCATTGCTAACGAGGCGGGGCTTGATGCAGAGCACATTGGACACATTGATATCAGGGATAAATTCAGTTTTATCGAACTTCCCGAGGGTATGCCCAGGGCGGTGTTCAATGACCTGCAGAAAGTCTGGATCGGAGGCCAGAAGCTGAAAATTTCCAGGCTTGCTGTTAGCGACGATGGCAAGACATCTTCCCGGAAGGCGGCATCAGACGAGAAGACTTCAGCAAAGAAGTCGAGGAAGCCAGCCACAGGTGACAAGAAGCGAAAGAAGAAGTCCAATAGCAGTGACAAAGACAAGAAGCGCAAGCCGCGAAAGAAATCTTCGGTGGGAAATGACTCGGCAAGTTGAAAGTGCTGCAAAACAGCGTTGTTTCACCATCTGCAACATTTTATAGTGCGCACCGAAAAGCCCAGGCTATCATTAATTTATCTAATATAGAGCAGGAATCAGCGTGATCAGCACAGCAAACGTTACCATTCAGTTTGGCTCCAAGCCCTTGTTTGAAAACATCTCGGTCAAGTTCACCACGGGCAACCGATATGGGCTGATTGGCGCCAATGGTTGCGGTAAGTCTACCTTCATGAAGATCCTGAGCGGCGCTCTCGAACCTACTTCTGGCAATGTGACTATTAATCAAAACCTGCGTGTGGGTGAACTAAGCCAGGACCAGTTCGCTTATGAGGAATTCAGCGTCGTTGATACTGTCATTATGGGTGATAAAAAACTGGCTGAGGTCAAGCGGGAGCGGGATCGAATCTATGCTTTGCCGGAAATGTCGGAAGAAGATGGCATTAAGGTGGCTGATCTTGAAGTCCAGTTTGCGGAAATGGATGGTTACAGTGCGGAAAGTCGTGCCTGTGGGATTCTGGCAGGGGCCAGGATTGACGAGACGCTGCACTATGGCCTGATGAGTGAAGTAGCGCCAGGTTGGAAGCTCCGAGTGTTGCTGGCGCAAGCGCTGTTTTCCGATCCGGACATCCTGCTGCTTGATGAACCAACTAATAACCTCGATATCCATACGATCCGCTGGCTCGAAGATACGTTAAACGAACGCAAGAGCACAATGGTGATTGTCTCTCACGATCGACATTTCCTGAATGCTGTTTGTACCCACATGGCAGATATCGATTACGGGACCCTTAAAGTCTACCCGGGTAACTATGATGACTTCATGATTGCGTCTACCCACGCAAGAGAAAGAGTACAGTCGGAAAATGCCAAGAAGAAAGCTCAGATACTGGAGCTTAAGCACTTTGTCAGCAGGTTTTCTGCTAATGCATCCAAGGCGAGGCAGGCGACTTCCAGAGCCCGGCAAATTGAGAAAATAGAACTTACGGATATTAAACCTTCGAGCCGAGTGAGCCCCTACATCCGGTTTGAGCAGGATACCAAGCTTCACCGGTTGTCGCTGACACTCGAAGGTCTTGGCCACAGCTTTGATGATGAAACCCTGTTTACAGACGGAAACATGATCATCGAAGCCGGCGCCCGCGTCGCCATCATTGGGGAGAACGGTGTTGGTAAGTCAACTTTCCTGAAGTGCCTGATGAACGACCTGCAGGCAGAAACTGGCTTAATCAAATGGGCAGAAAACGCTTCCCTTGGTTACTGCCCTCAGGATACGAGTGCTGAATTTGAATCAGAGCTCAATCTGTTTGACTGGATGAGCCAGTGGCGCGATGAAAGCCACGATGACCAGATTGTCCGGGCAACACTGGGGCGATTATTGTTTTCCTCTGAAGATTTCAAAAAACCAGTCAATGTCTGTTCTGGTGGCGAAAAAAACCGCCTGTTGTTTGGCAAGTTGATCATGTCTTCACCTAACGTCATGTTGCTGGACGAGCCAACGAACCATCTTGATATGGAGGCGATTGAAGCGCTCAACCTGGCGCTTGAGCACTACGAGGGTACTTTGATTTTTGTAAGCCATGATCGGGAGTTTGTTTCTTCGCTGGCAACCAGAATCGTCGAGATAAAAGACCAGCAGCTTAATGACTTTCATGGGACCTATGAAGAGTACCTGCTAAAGCAGGCGCAACGGGGTCGAGTTGCTGGATAAACCTGGCGCCAGGGCCTCTAATTTTCAGCAGTCGAAGTTCGGCTACCACTGCACGGTGATCGGACAAGGTGTCTGATAATATTGCATGGCTGACGATTTCGATGTCATTTGAAACCAGCACCCAATCCAATCGTTTCTGTAGTTTCGGAAAGGTGACAATCTCAGCGTGGGGTTCCCATGTAGACACCCCTAGCGCATCTTCCAGTAGAGGTATGAGCAGGTTGTCACCGCCGTAGTCACTGTTCAGGTCACCCATGATGATGCGTGGATTGCTTCTATCTTCAAGTGCGGCAATGAGTTTCTTCGCTTCCTTGAGGCGTTGGCTGCGCCTTAGGAAGTCGAAGTGAACCGAAACGATGTCGACGTCGATGTTGTTTGACTCGGGCCATCGTGCAGTTGAAATCACAAAACCTTTCCTGGGTCTTGCGAACGGTCGATCAAACTTTACGCTGGTAGTTTCTTTCATCGAGAGTCGTGATATGAGCGCTGTACCATATTCAAGCTTGTCTCCATCGATATGTGCGCCTGAAAAATGATGTGGGTAATTCGCTCGCTCCGCGAGGAACTCAGTATGATTGAATCGGCCATTCCAAAATGAGTTTTTGTCTATTTCCTGGAATGCTGCTACGTGGGGTTCTTCACGCTTCAGCACATCAACAATTTTCCAGAGATTGAGCACTGCCTGGTCTTCGCTCTGAAATAACTGGGACGGACCATCAGAACGCGCATGGGCAACATTGAGCGTCATGACTTTTAGTAGAGCGGGTTCCCCTGCCAGGACGTTGGTCGAGGCGAATAACAGGAGCAGAATAAAGGATCTCATGATTGCCGGCCAAGCTCGGCCACTTTCCTGTGCATCCATTCTGCGGAAGACATTACCTGGCCGTCGCAATGAACCAGGTATTGCTTGCCCGTGAAGAGGCTTTTGGTCGCGGCCAGCTCGATGAATGAATCGATTGAATCTATATCTTGCGCATAGTGGGCGTACTTTCGATTGATATGCTTAACGCCCTCCCTGGAGCTGTGGGTTTTACCATTTCTCACAAAAGAGCAATTAGATGCTGATACCAGATTCAGCAACTGCTGAATCTGGAGATCCAACTGATTAGAAGCGTAGGCGGGTGTGCTAATGCCTAAAAGCAGTACAAACAGGAGTTTCGGAATCATTTGTAATGTCTGGGGATTGTCTTCGTGATGGATTCGATGCTGAATATCATAGAAAGTTCAATATGAGAGGTTAGGAAAGTTTATTGAAGTTGGCGGTATAGTGGCGAACCGAGCATTATTGGTAACGCCCGGGATGCTTGTTCCGAGCGCCCCCGTATAGAGTCCCATTCGTATTTATAATGAAAAAATTTCAGCAACTGAAAGAAGCAACTAAACAAAGCGGTTATACAACAATTAAAGGAATACCTGTGCCAGAGACTGGAAAGATAGAAATCAGCACCAATGAAAATGTCGACTCCGTTATCGTCGAGCCCATAAAAAATCGTTGGTATGCATTAGCAGTTTTGGTTCTTGTCTTCACCTCCAGTCATGTTGATCGTCAAATCATGGGGATTCTACTCGAGCCAATCAAAAACGACCTGGGCGCCAGTGATACGCAGATGGGGTTTTTAATCGGACTGACCTTTGCCTTGTTCTATGCAACGTTAGGCATGCCTATCGCCATGTTGGCTGATCGCGGCAACCGACGAAACATTATTACCTGGGCAATTACTATTTGGAGCTTTATGACCGTTGCCTGCGGCTACGCTCAGTCATTTGCGCAGCTCGCTTTCGCACGAATAGGCGTTGGCATCGGTGAAGCAGGTTCAAGCCCACCATCACATTCAATGATCTCCGACATGTTCCCGCTAAAGGAACGTGGCACCGCCATGGGGATCTACGCCATGGGTGTAAATATCGGCCTGCTAATTGCGTATCTTGCCGGCGGTTGGCTGAGCGAGCATTTAGGCTGGCGGACAACCTTCATTATCGTCGGTGCACCTGGCCTGCTGATCGCACTAATCGTTAGGTTCACAGTGAAGGAACCTGTACGCGGTGCCTCTGACAACACAAAAAAAGTTGCTGCAGCACCGCCTTTCAAAGTGGTTGCAAAATACATGTGGTCGACAAAGTCAACACGCCACGTTGTCTTTGGCAGCGCATTGGCAGGATTCGTTGGCTATGGCATGGTGCTTTGGTTACCGGCATTTTTCGTTCGGTCACATGGCCTATCACAAACAGAAGTAGGATTTACGCTCGCCCTAATGTCAGGCGTTGTTGGCGGCACCGGAACGTTTTTGGCAGGGAAGCTGGCGGACATACTTGGGCGGCGTGATCCGCGCTGGTTCACTTGGGTTGTTGCCATTGCGAAACTAGGTCTCGTACCCTTCATCGTTATGTTTTTCTTGATCGGTGATTTCACTTCTGCATTGGTAATCTACTT
>DTZW01000347.1 GCA_012961165.1 Gammaproteobacteria bacterium
AAGGATGAGACGACGGCAGCGAAACAGGATCTACAGGCGCTGCCACTGCCAGCAGTGAATCCCAATCCCTGTCCCAGGGACTGGCCATTTCCGCGACTGACTCCGGGCGCTGGTAAACAAGACAATGATCAATTTTGTGCTCACTGATTTGAAGCGCCTCATCGATCAGTGGTTTGTAGGCGATAACGTTGGAAAATTCTACGCCACAGGATGCGCACAAAATTGCTTTAGGTGTTGCATCGTCAATCCTTGTCGCCAGTTCTCTTGCGGCAAAACCGCCGAACACCACCGAATGAATGGCACCTAAGCGCGCGCATGCGAGCATTGCAATGACTGCCTGCGGAATCATGGGCATATAGATAATGACTCGATCGCCCTTACTGATACTTAACGAGGCGAGTACACCGGCAAACGTTGCGACTTCATCCCTTAACTCACTATATGTGTAAGAGGCGCTTGAATTCGTAACGGGTGAATCGTAGATCAACGCGGTCTGGTCACCGCGACCCTGCTCTATGTGATAGTCAAGGGCCAGATAAGACGAATTAAGCTCACCATCAGAGAACCACGCATCATTACCGTTGGCGTCTTTCCCAAGTATGCAAGTAGGCGACTTATACCAGGCCACACTAGTGGCCTGTTCCGCCCAATACTCCTCGGGGTGTGCCAGAGATCGTGTAAATGCTGTCTTGTAGTCAGTCACAATGGTTCACCAATTAAAAAAACAACATACCATTAGGCGCTAGAAACAAAAAAGGGGCTAACAGCCCCTTTTTTGTTTCTAGCGCCGTTTCCGGCGTTTCTTCATCGCATCCAGCTGAGCTTTATTGGGCTGGGCCCTCACTAGCTTCCGGTAGAGAAGAGACTTCTTGGAAATCTTCTTATGCTGTACATAAAAGTCGACCGCTTTCTGCCAGGCCCCCTTTAAACCATGAAGATTGATTGACACAGTTGTATTAACGATTTTATCAAGTTTCGTTGACATGATACCAATTTGAAAAACAGGGGTACGCGTACCACTCTTTTCTGTTTTCATTCTGAACAGAATGCCACGAACTTTCCCTTTGGTATCAAACAGTGAAGATCGAGCGGCTTCGGTTTTGGCTTTTGCTTGTTGCTTTGCCAAGACAGAATCTCTTGATTCTGCTTTAGCTTTTACCTTGGCACGATCTGCGCCTCTCATTCTTTTCCCATTTGCCTTTAATGAGAAATATTCCTGAAAAGTTTTACCTGCAATCTGACGTCTAACTCGAAACCCGTGAAACCTTGTCGTGTCCAGTAGTTCTACGCTCATTTATTCTTCCTGTTTTAATCTGTTTTCGGGCGCGCCCATTCCCGCACTATTGCAGGACCCAACTCAATCCAAACGTCAGAACAATTCGTTATGAGGCAATAGTAACGCATATTTCCAGCCATAGGACAAAACTTCCGACCAATCGTTGAGTTTTCCTACACTATGCGCCGGCGGCGTTCACCACCGCACCGGATTCGACCAGCTCATTAATTTCTGCTTCGCCAAGGCCCGCTTCCTGCAACACTGTTAGCGTGTCCTCACCGGGAATGCGAGAGCCATGGCTGACACCTACTTCAGACCTGGAGAACCGGGGCGCTGGCGCTGGCTGGACAATACCGTCTAATTCAATGAATGAATCTCTCGCTACGTGGTGTGGATGATCAGGAACTTCATCCAGCGCCAGCACGGGGGCGAAACAGACATCCGAACCTTCCATAATGTCGCACCACTCGTCTCTTGTTTTTGTTTTGAATACTTCAGCAAGCTCAGCCTTAAACTCAACCCACTTGCCCTGCTCCATTTGCGCACTGAACCGGTCGACATCAAGACCAGCCTTCTCAACCAGCAGCGCATAGAACTGGGGCTCGATCGAGCCAAGTGAAATATATTTGCCATCTCTGGTCCCATAGGTGCCGTAGAAATGAGCGCCACCATCCAGCAAATTGGTACCGCGCTCCATACTGAATACACCGGCTGCCTGCATGGTAAAGAACATCGACATCAAGGTTGCAGCGCCGTCGATCATCGCAGTATCCACGACCTGCCCCTTCCCCGATTTCTGCGCTTCCAACATCGCGCATACAAGACCAAAAGCCAGGAACATGCCACCACCGCCAAAATCACCAACCAGATTAAGGGGCGGCACGGGCTTACCGCCGGCTTCGCCTATCGAATGCAGTGCACCCGCAAGGGAAATATAGTTAATATCGTGACCGGAGGCCTGCGCCATCGGACCTTCCTGGCCCCAGCCAGTCATGCGGCCGTAGACCAGTTTCCCATTGCGCCCCATGCATTCTTCCGGGCCAACACCCAGCCGCTCAGTTACCCCGGGGCGGAAGCCTTCAAACAATGCATCGGATGATTCACAAAGCTTCAGGACAACTTCCCTGCCAGCATCGCTTTTAAGATCAAC
>DTZW01000348.1 GCA_012961165.1 Gammaproteobacteria bacterium
GGGCCGTAGCTTCCCTGTTGTCAAACGTCGAACCGCCAGAACTCTCCATCGCGCACAATATGCCCGGCAGTGGGTGAGGCGAAATGGGTGCCAAGCACAAGTGTTTCGTCACCGTATTCTTGCATAAAAGCCAGGCGTGTCTGCTCTGCGATTGCACCATCCACGTCCGCGATGTCTTGCCAACTCGGATGTGCGAACTGCAGCGGGTGATGAAACAAATCACCGGTAATAATTGCTCGCTCTCCACGGGACTCTATCAGGACGCTCACATGCCCCGGTGTATGGCCGGGTGTGGGCACCAGGCGAACTTCGTCGGTGAGACGATGATCTGTTTCTACAAACTGCACCAGGTCCGACGCTACGATCGGCAAAATCGAATCCTGTTTAGCCTGCTTCCCAAAAGGGTCATCCTCGTGTTCCCAGAACGCCCATTCCTCCCGTCCTATAAGGTAGCGTGCGTTGGGGAAGGTGGGCACCCAGGTATCATTTTCTAAAATGGTGTTCCAGCCGACATGATCGACGTGCAGGTGGGTGCACAGGACCATGTCGACGGCCTCCCTTGGTGCGCCTCTCTCGGTCAGGTTGTCGAGAAAGTTCGAGGTCCTCATATTCCAGTTTGGTGCGTCGCGCTCTTTGTTGTCTCCAATACACGTATCAACGACGATGGTGGCATCGCCTGATTGCACCACAAATGTGTGCACCGACACCGTCATAGTATCGGCACTTGCGTTTAGAAAGTGCGGCATTAGCCAGCTTTGCAGCGGCAGCAGCTGTTCCGGCGTCGCCTGGGGAAACAAAAAATTGGTTGGCATATCCATCAGCAAATCCACCACGCGGTGAATTTGTACATCTCCGACCTTCCATGATTCCATTAGGCTTTGCTCCATCCCAGTTGAGTGCGCTGCTCATTAGTTGATACAGTTGGGTTTACTTAGAATTTCATCCTAACTATGATACTAGTTCTAACGAACTGTACAAGGCAGAAGTAGTGTGTCCCATCGAAGGTGGCACAAGTGAGATACAGCTGAACATTATCGCGAAAAGAATTTTAGGACTTCCAGACTAGGACAAGGTGACAAAATGAAACTTGGATTGAGTATCGGATATTCCGGTGGCGAGATGAGGCTGCCGGTGGAGAAGGTTCAACTGGCAGAACGCCTCGGTTATGACAGCGTTTGGACAGCAGAGGCTTATGGATCAGATGCGTTGACACCGCTCGCTTTCCTTGCCGCGAAAACCGAGCGTATCAAACTGGGTACGGGGGTCATTCAATTGGCCGGTCGAACACCGGCAAACGCGGCGATGACGGTGGCGACGATAGATGCGTTGGCCGGTGGTAATCGGGTGATCTGCGGTATTGGGGTGTCAGGGCCCCAGATCGTTGAGGGCTGGTACGGGCAACCCTGGGGTAAGCCGTACTATCGGCTTAAAGATTATGTCCTCATCATGAAGAAGATCCTGGCGCGAGAAGAGCCGGTGGTGCATGAGGGTCGGGAGATTTCTCTGCCGTTCACCGGTGACGGTGCTTTGGGCGTGGGTAAACCGTTGAAGTCCATACTGCATATGAATCCAGACATTCCCATCTGGCTTGGTACCGGCATGGAGTCCACCGTCAGGCTCACGGCTGAAATCGCAGATGGCTGGTTACCACTCGGGCTCGTACCCGAGACCTATAAAATATATGAACCCTGGATTGAACAAGGTTTAAAAAAGGCCGGTAAAGACCGCAGTCAATTTGATGCCCAGGGGGGTGGGGCAGTTGTGGTGACGGACGATGTCCAGTCAGCGCTGGATCGCCTGAAGCCAAATATTGCGCTGTACGTTGGAGGTATGGGGCACAAAACCAAAAATTTCCACAAAGAAATGATGATCCGCCGCGGCTTTGGTGATGCGGCTGAGCGCATTCAGGAATTGTTTCTTGCCAAGCAGAAACGTGAAGCGACCGAGGCTGTACCTGACGAATTTGTGGACCAGGGTGCGCTGATAGGTGATAGGGCTCGTATCCAGAAACGTTTCAGAGACTGGGAAGACTGCGGCATTACCGGACTCACGATCAGTGGCAACGAAGAAGCGTTGCGCTTAATGGCAGACCTGGCAAGACTCAATGTCGACCCCAAAATTTAGCAATTCAAAACGGAGACAAAAGAGATGAGCTCGTCAGACGACAAACCAGAACGGCCCCGCATGGTGAAATGGTCACCGCCCTATCGACGAGAAAATGTCGAGATGCCCGAATTCGACCTCATCGAAATTGAGCGGGATGCTCCCATTGGTCGAATCGTTTTGAATTCGCCAGAAAAGCGCAATCCGCTGGGCTATGAACGTCTGATGCAGATTGAGATGGCTGCGAAGCTGCTGGAACTCGACGATTCTATTCGCGTGATCATCATCAAGGGTCAGGGGCCAAGTTTTTGTGCGGGCTACGACATGACCCCGATCAAGAAAGGGGAGCGGCAACGCAACTTCCCCCCGGGCGGTTACATCAATCCGAAGAGAGATCAGTTGTGGCAATCCTACGACCTGGAACATGCCCGTGTGTACATGACGCTATTTGATCTTCAGAAGCCGGTAATCGCGCAGATACAAGGCGCCTGTCTTGCTGGCGGTTCAGAACTGGCCGGTTTTTGTGATCTGCGAATCGTTGCGGACGATGCGAAAATTGGCTGGCCAGTGGGGCGTAACTGGTCTCCTGGAAATTTGCAGTACATTCCCTGGCTGGTCGGTATGACCAAAGCCAAATATTACATGTTCACCAGTGAGCCTATGACCGGCCTTGAAGCGGTGCAGTGTCAGTGGGCGTCTGAATCCGTACCCGAGGAAGAACTAGAAGCACGTACAGAAGAGTTGGCTCAGATGATTGCGTTGACGCCCACCGATTTAATTATGATGACGAAACGCAGCATTAACCGGCAATTTGAGATTATGGGCTTCAAAACTGGTATTGCCAGCAGTGTGGATCACTTAGCCATTGCCAGTTTTCGAGACCAGGGACTTTATGCCGAAAGAGGCGAAGATGGGGAGGGTGGTGATGAGTTCATGCGTAGGGCCGAACGGGACGGTCTGAAAGCCGCACTCAAGTGGCGTGAAGAAACCTTTGGAAACAGCTACCGTGAATCTAAATCTGACTCAGACGAATAGCTTCAAGAAATTTAAACGAGATATTTAGGAGAAATTTATGCCTTCAGTTGAAACTACCATGGCCAGGCGAACGCAGACACCAGGCGCACAAGATTGGGCGCGCAGTGCACATCCAGATTCGCCAAACAAATATTTTATGGTGTCCTCGGATTGTCATGCCAACGAGCCGAAAGATTGGGTGAAATCCCGTATCGAACCTGAGTATCTAAAACGCTTGCCGCGGCTTGAAATGAAAGACGGCCAGGCCTTTATCATCACCGAGGGAAACCGTCCCTGGAAGATCAAGACCGACACCACGGATTGGGGTCCAGAGGACATTGAACGCAATAAGACTGGTCGCAATGTCGCTGAACGGATTGTGGATCAGGACCGTGATGGCATTGATCTCGAGGTTGTCTTTGGTAACAAAGGTATACACGCGTTTGGCACCAACGACCCTGGGTTCTCCATGGCGATGTGCCAATGCTGGAACGATTGGGCGCACGAAGAGTTTGGCGCCCACCAGGATCGCATCTTACCTATGGCGCAAATCCCCACCCTGGATGTCGAAGCCGCTATGAAGGAAGTAGAGCGTGTGGCGAAATTGGGTTTCAGGGGTATCACCATTCCAGTAAAACCTGAATACGGTCCGACGGGTATGGATCAACCGAACTACAACCAACCAGAGTTCGAACCGTTGTGGGCGGCCATTGCGGATACCGGCCTACCGCTGACCATTCATGTGTCCACCGGTCGCGACCCGAGGGCAGCGTCGGGGCCGGGTGGCGCGATTGTAAATTACGCGGTGCATTGTTGTGCTGCGAGCCAGGAGCCGGTGGCTAACCTTTGTGCATCTGGCGTATTGGAGCGACACCCGAATCTCAAGTTTGCCACCATCGAGGCGGGTATTGGCTGGGTGTCATGGTTACTAGAGGTAATGGACGAAGCGTTCTACAAGCATCGTATGTGGGTATCCCCCGACCTTAAGGAGCCGCCAAGTTTCTACTACCGACGCCAGGGCTTTGCCTCGTTTGGCGAGGATCGTTCGGGGCTCGACCTAGGTGTTGCCCACGACCTGATTGATAATTTCCTGTGGGCGAACGATTACCCACACCACGAAGGCACCTGGCCTCATTCTGCAGCTGCCATTGAACGGACCATGGGTGGATTGTCTGAAGTAAACCGCGCCAAGGTATTGGGTTTGAATGCGGCACGATTCTGGAATGTTGAGGTGCCGGTTAAATATCAAGCGCTCGGAGATGCAGTTTAATGTCGCTTAAAGGTGTGGCGGCCGCAGTTGGTCTGGGCGAACTCGCACCTGTGCGCTATACCGGTGAGGCCAGCATTCTCGATCTTCTGAGCGAAGTGGCAACAGAAGCCATAGAGGACGCCGGTTTTGTAAAATCAGACATAGACGGTTTGGTTGTTCATCCTATTGGTGGAATACCCGGGTTTGTTCCAGCGACAGTCGCTGAGTACCTGGGGCTGCAACCTACTTTCGCCGAACTGGTAGACCTAGGTGGCGCCACCGGTGCGGGCATGATCTGGCGGGCGGCGGCTGCAATCCAGGCAGGCATGTGCACGAGCTGTCTATGTTTGACCGGTACGCGCCGGCGAGGCCCGCTTACTGGAAGGTCAGCAAAACCTGCAAAGTCGACTCAGCCCAGAGGCCCCAATGGCAAGGGCAGGGCACGTTCGATAGCTCCAAAAAGAGACCGATCACCCCAGGCAGAGTTCGACATGCCCTACGGCATGTTAGGTGCCAATGTGGGTTATGCCATGCTCGCAACACGTTATACCTTTGAGTACGGTTTGACAGATACCCAGCGGGCGAAGGTCGCCGTGGACCAGCGCAAAAATGCCAATGCAAATCCGCAGGCCATTTTCCATGATCAGCCGTTGACCATGGAGGATGTGCTTGCTTCGGAAATCATCTGTGAGCCGTTGCATATGCTCGAAATCGTCATGCCTGCCGCGGGTGCTGCCGCGGTCTTGGTGACCTCAGCGGATCGGGCAATTGATTCGAAGCACGCACCGGCATGGTTATTGGGTGCAGGAGAATCAGTGACTCACTCATCATTTGCGCAGGCGCCTGCTCTGGATGCCACAGGTGTTGGCATCGCGGCGCGGTCTGCGTTTGCACAGGCAGGTGTTCAGCCTGGCGACGTGGGCCTTGCTTCATTGTACGACTGTTACACGATCATGGTTTTGTTAACGCTGGAAGAGGCTGGGTTCTGTGCACGCGGTGAGGCAGGTGCGTTTGTTGAAGCCCATGACTTAACCTATGCGGGCAGTTTTCCATTAAACACACATGGTGGACAGCTCTCTTTTGGGCAACCTGGGATGGCCGGTGGTATGAGTCATGTTACGGAAGCAATCCGTCAGATCCAGGGGCGCTGCGGAACGCGGCAGATTGCCAATCTTGAATTGGCGTATGCACATGGTAATGGCGGCATTATTGCCGAGCAAGCTGGCCTGGTTTTCGGAGTGGAACGATGAGCGCTCGACTAATTCCAGCCAGTACGAAATTGACACAACCGTATTGGGATGCAACCCGCCGCGGCGAGCTGGTGATTCAGTTTTGTCAGGCCTGCAGCCAGAGTACTTTTCCGCCACGTGCTCATTGTCCAGATTGCGGATCTTCCAAACTACAGTGGCGACAAGTTTCGGGAAAAGGCACGATCTATAGCTACACAATTGCTCATCGTCCTCCGCACCCGGTATTTGCCGACCAATGCCCGATGGCTATTGCAGTAGTAGAACTGGAAGAGGGCCCGCGCATGATGAGCAACATTGTCGATGTAGAGCTTGAGAATGTGACGGTGGGTATGGCGGTGCAAGTCGCTTTTGAATCAATTGATGATAGCGATGTGATGCTGCCGGTGTTTTCACCTGTTAAAACAAATTAGCCAGAAGGAGCGCCCAGCTATGCAATATCCACTTGAAGGGGTCAAAGTACTGGATTTTTCGCGCGTGGTGGCGGGTCCATTCGCCGGACGACTACTGGCCGATCTGGGTGCCGATGTCGTTAAGGTCGAACCTCCGGATGGTGACGGCACGCGTTTTCACGGTAAGAAAGTGCGGGGTATTTCTGGCATGTTCAACCAACAGAATGCGGGCAAACGTAACATCTGTCTTAACCTGCGTGCACCTGACGCGGCCGAACTGGCGATCGAGCTGGCAGCGGTGGCCGATATTGTGCTGGAAAACTATCGGCCTGGTGTCATGCGTAAGCTCGGCATTGACTATGCAACCTTGAGTGCCAGGAACGCAAAACTCATCATGTGTTCAATTTCAGGATTCGGTCACGACAGCCCGGAATCGCATCGACCATCCTATGCTCCCGTGGTACATGCAGAGGTAGGGTTAATGCACCGTATGGCGGAGCGCAACGGTACGCCACCAGGAGATCTGCCGTTATCGGTTGCCGATACCAATGCTTCCCTGCATGGCCTGATTGCGGTGCTGGCTGCGCTAAATATGCGCCATCAGACAGGTGTGGGTCAGCACATTGACATGTCCATGATGGATGCCACATTTGCCACCGACGACCGTGCTCACTTCGAGATGGAGAATGTGCCGGATACGCTGCCGGTGTGTCCAATTGTTGATCTACCCTTTGGACCGGTGTTTCTCGCTACCGATATGAAACTCATGTTCAAGAAGCTGAGTCGTCATTACGCCCTGGTGGACCCAACCCCGGAAGGCGCCGATCTGGAAACGAAAATTGCATTACGCGTTGAGGCGATTGAAAACCGGCTGAAGCAGTGCGAGACGGAGGCACAATTCGCCGAGCTGATGGATACCATCGATATACCCTGGGGCCAGGTGCGTGACCCTCATCATCTGGATGAACAGGTGACGCTCAAACATAGAGGGATGATCAAACAGGTTGACGATCGAGTGGGTGGCACTCGCCCGGTGGCGGACTCACCTTATCGCTTCTCCGGGGCAAAAAGCGGTGTGCGCGGACCGGCGGCACATCGAGGTGAACACAATCGAGGAGTCTTGAAAGAGTGGCTGGGTGCTGCGGATAGGCAGATCGATGCGTGGATCGAATCCAGCGTACTGATACCTGAGCCGGTAGAAGGGCTTGATTAACTCGGCGCAGAACATCCTGGTGGATGCGTTTTATCACTAAGCTTAAATTCGAACTGGGGTTGGAATATGAAAGACGTTAAAGGCAAGGTGGCATTCGTCACCGGCGGGGCGAGCGGCATTGGCCTCGGGATAGTGCGGTCATTCTTAGGCGCGGGGATGAAGGTTGCGGTTGCAGATATCGAACAGGCTGCACTCGATAAAGTGAAGCAGGAGTTCGAGCCCAGCAGTGCCGAAATGATTTGTCTGAACGTCGACGTCACCGATCGTGATGCCATGGAGCAAGCAGCAGAGCAGACGGAAAATGCCTTCGGCAAGGTGCATGTTGTGTGTAACAACGCAGGCGTGGCGGTGGCAGGTCGAGTCGACAAGATGGACTACAAAGACTGGGATTGGGTGATGGGCGTGAACGTGGACGGCGTTATCAACGGCGTGAAGACCTTCGTTGATCGTATCAAGGCCCACGGTGAAGGCGGACACTTCGTGAACACGGCTTCCATGGCTGGGCAGATGCCCATTCCTGGTGGCAGTGTTTATACCGCCGGTAAGTACGCCGTGGTTGGTCTTTCGGAGGTGATGCGCACAGATCTGGCACGCTTCGATATTGGCACCTCGGTGCTTTGCCCCGGTGGTGTGATCACCAATGTCTCGGCCTCCGGTCGCAATCGGCCAATGGACCTACAGCTTAAAAAAGATACCTCGCGGCTGCGTATGGGCAAGATTCCGCTGGGGGAGAGCGTTCTGGGAGACATGCTCGATGCGTCCATTAT
Organism: Gammaproteobacteria bacterium; assembly: GCA_012961165.1. Classification (GTDB taxonomy): domain Bacteria; phylum Pseudomonadota; class Gammaproteobacteria; order Pseudomonadales; family Azotimanducaceae; genus UBA9659. Next base: position 7,986 of record DTZW01000348.1, read on the forward strand.
CGGCGATATGGTGTTGGCGGCGGTGCTGGCGAACGACGCCTACATTTTTAGCCACCCTGCCCTGAAATCAGGCGTCGATGCGCGCACCAGGGCGATCAACGAGTCGTTTGCGCGTTGGTCACAATATCGAGAAGACCACAATTTGAATTAATGGGAAAAGACCATGTCTGGCTTGAACGAAATGTATGACTTAAACGGAAAGGTTGCGATTATCACCGGCGGTGCAAGCGGTATGGGGCGGGCAGCATCTCTACTCTTTGCTCAGGCTGGCGCGAATGTTGTGGTGGCGGACCTAAACGACGCTGATGGCGAACACGTAGCGAAGCTCGCGTCCGAGTGCGGTAACGAATCCGTATTTCAGCGAGCCGACGTGTCAGCCGAACCGGATATTGAAGCGCTCATTGCACGCGCGACGGACACATTTGGTCGCCTGGATATCATGTTCAACAACGCCGGAATAGGCGGCGCCATCGGCCCGCTCGAAGACGTATCGGTCGAGGACTGGGACCGGACCCAGGCGGTCTGTTTGCGTGGTGTATTCCTGGGTATGAAACACGCCGCGGGCCCGATGCGCGCTGTCGGTGGCGGCTCGATCATCTCGACATCATCGACTGGTGGACTTGAAGGCTCTACGGGTTTGTTTTCCTACTGCGCGGCGAAAGCAGCCGTCGCACATCTCACACGCTGCGCAGCGCTCGAATTCGCGGGCGATCGCATCCGTGTGAATTGCATCGCACCGGGTGGCATTTCAACGCCGATTCTTTTTGGCATTGGCGGCAGCAATAAAGAGCAAGTCGAAGCAGGACTGGAGCGGTTTCAGCCCTATCCGCGCGTAGGGCAGCCAGAAGATATCGCGAATGCAGCCCTATTCCTGGCGAGCGATGCAGCGGAATTCATCACCGGCCACACGCTGGTCGTTGATGGCGGCGCGACTGCCGGACCTAAGATAGCTGTGCCGAAGCCCGGCAGGAAACGCAGAAGTCGTTTCGCGGGTCCGTCCTTCGAGAGATCACCAAGCTAGCGGTTTATTCAGTACTTATCCTTGAGGAACCTTTTATAAAAAACAATTCAACATTAGTGCTTGTACTAACGACCGGGCACCCAATTGTTTTGGAGGATTTATGTCTACAGTGATCTACGAGAGGAACGAAAACATTGTGACCATAGCGTTTAACGTGTGCTGATGTCCGGTTTCGGCCATCTTCTGGCTATTCTGGGGTGGGTTGAAGACTCGATTGCAGTAGGCTTATTGACGTAGTTTTGATATCAGACGGTACTGGAGGTTCGAATCCTGTCAGTTCCGCCATCCAGTCTGGGGCTGGCTGGCGTCACACACCACTAAATTTCCGCCGAGAACTGGAATTAAGCACAAATTTCAGGAGGCTGATGTACTTGGCCGGCTACGCACAAATGTGGTTTATTCTCCTTAGCCCCAACTTTAGAAATCCATAGGATTTAAGGGCTTAGGCCAGCTCTCCAAACTGTCCATGATCCGTTCGCCGATATCCTCGACTGTCCAGGCATCCTCTGCTGCATTTTGTTCAGCGATCTCTGTCACTTGCCAGGAGAGCAGGCTGACGCGATTTCCTCGAACACCAAATTGGCGCCCGGTAATATCCTTCGCTTCATCTGTGCACAAAAATACGATTGCTGGTGAAACTTTGTCCGGTGCCATTGTGTCTTCGGCAGAGTCGGGCATCTGGTCGACGACTTGCGCACGTTTTACCATGAAGCGATAGAGGCCCAACCCGGTCCGGGTGCACCGAACCACGACGCATTGAACGACTGGATATTTGGCGGTACCGCGCTGGGCTACGCGCTACAGGCGATCGCTCGACATCTCGGTGAGGACGACCGCCCAATATCGTTATTCGTACGCGGGCTGCTCATCCCGGAAGGCCACTTTAAAGGCGGCAGCGCCTTTCCAACGCCGGGATTCGGTTTTCAGGAACAGCCATAGTTTCTCTTGTCCATTTGGTATCAGCGTTTGGAACGGTATCATGAGCACTGAAATTTTTGGTGTGTTAGGTATGTACCAGAGGACATAATCCAGCCAGATTGATCTGGCCTAGTGTTTCCGGACACTTTGTTAAGCACAATGCATTGAGGTAGATAAGAAGATGGTTGATAAATCCAAATTGCCGGTACCGGTGGCGACACCTGAAACAGCTCATTTCTGGGAAGGTACAAAGAAAGATGAATTACGCCTGCAGCGCTGCCAGTCTTGTGACGCGACTTATTTTCCGCCACGACCATTTTGCCCGGCTTGTGCTTCGAGAGAAGTGGAAGTATTCGCCGCTTCCGGCAAGGCGACGCTATACAGCTATGTCATCAATCATCTCCCACATCCTGCGTTTGACGGTCCCTATGCCATTGCCGTGGTAGAGCTCAGGGAAGGACCGAGAATGATGACCAATCTTGTAGAGGTTGAGCAAACACCTGAAGCGCTGTTGCTTGATATGCCATTAGAGGTGACGTTCGAAACGCTTACGGAAGAAATTTCCCTGCCATATTTTCGGCCAGCAGGAGGTGCATTATGAAACCTCATTCAGTGGCAATTGTCGGGGCCGCAGAAACAACGGAGCTGGGGAAAATTCCTGGCATGAGTCAGATTCAGCTTCACGCGGATGCGGCGTTAAACACGCTGGCAGACGCCGGGCTAAAACCATCAGATATTGATGGCATAGCCAGTGCTGGCGAGTCACCTGTCGCGGTTGCACATTATCTGGGTATCGTTCCTGAATGGGCGGACGGTACCATGGTGGGGGGATGCTCCTTCATGCTGCATGTCCGTCACGCCGCTGCTGCAATCAATGAAGGATTATGCAGCACCGTGTTAATTACACATGGGGAAAGCGGCCGGTCTGGTGTCGGTCGTGGTGGGTTTCGCGGTGTACCAGCATCACTCCAGGGCCAGTTCGAATCGCCTTATGGTCCCATGGGCGCGCCAACTGTTTTTACGATTCCGTTTCTGCGGTACATGAAGGAAACCGGTACCACTCTGGAACAGTTAGCCTCTGTCGCAGTCGTTCAACGGCAGTGGGCAGGGATGAATCCACGAGCCTCCCAACAGGACCCCCTTACCGTTGATGATGTGATGAACGCAAGGATGATTGCGTACCCATTTACCAAGCTCGAGTGCTGTCTTGTTACCGATGGTGGTGGTGCATTGATTCTGACTTCTGCCGAGCGAGCAAAGGATTTTCCCACCAGGCCTGTTTACATAGTCGGTACCGGTGAAGGCGTTGAAACGCCGATGATCAGCCAGATGCAGGACATGACAGTTTCGAAGGCATTCCAGGTGAGTGGTGCGAAGGCCTTCAGGGAATCTGGAATTAGCCATAAAAATGTTGATCACCTGATGATCTATGACGCATTTGCTCACCTGCCTTTTTATGGGCTGGAAGATTTGGGTTTTTGTGGGCGAGGAGAGGCAGGTGCGTTTATTGAAGAGGGACAGACTGCGCCGGGTGGCAGTCTGCCATTGAACACAAACGGTGGTGGTCTAAGCTATATGCATTCTGGCATGTACGGTATGTATGCATTGCAGGAAAGTGTTCGACAGATGCGCGGTATCGCACCTGCCCAGATTGATGGTGCGAAAATATCAGTGTGTCATGGCGTCGGCGGGATGTTCGCTGCCAGCGGTACGATCATTATGTCAAACGAACCTGGCTGAATGATGAAGTGAATAGTTATTTTAAGGAGTGTTTTCCGAGATTTCAAAAGTATTCCAGTTGGGATTTTTTTGCGAAAAGAAGCCTGTGGAGCAGTTTTGCGGTTGAGGATAGTCAATGTCTGAATAGTCAATGATCTACTGTCTTACAGACGGGTGGGCTGACCATCAAGATCTGGTGAGGGACTGCATACCATCCCACTCACTCCAGTGATCACAAAGCTTATCGATGCTAATCGACCAGGGATCATAATCGTCGGGATACTCAAGGAACTGGCCAAAATATCCTCGATCCGGATGATCGCTTACGCCGTGAGCGACGCGTCTAGTTCCCTCATTCGAATTGCGTTCACGCAACCTGCGAATCCTAAAATAAATATTCATGCGCGGGTTTGGACCAAAATTAGGCGTGGGTGTGTGAGGACAACTATGTAACGCTATCACAGCATCACCTGCGCCCAACAAAACGGGTGTCAACTCCGGCCAGGGCCAATTCTCAGTTGGCTCACCATCCTCCGCCCTCTGTTCTGCAATCTTCCTAATATCATCTGGCAAACCGTTGTTATAAGGTTTGCCGCTCTTGCCGATCCCTATTCTGGGCCAGCCAGGACCTTCAGGCCCAACAATTCCTCCGGCATCCCTCTGCGCTTTGAAGCAGTTCTCGACATCTTTATGCGTTCCTTTTAAAACTCCCAGTTGCCCATTCCCTGGCTCGTGCTGGTCATTGAGCGCAACGCCAACGAGTGCTGTATAGCTCCCATAGGACAAAGTTCTTTCAGGGTTCATCCAAAGAAGGCCATCGTTTGTCCCTCGCTTCTCATCGTTCTCGCCAAAGTATTTTGCCGCATCCTTTGGACGACAGGTCGTCGTGTCGATTTCCTCTGCCGACTCCGGTATGACACCACTCCAGCCACCATCCACATGAGTGCCCGGTTTTCCTCCCAACAGATTGAATGGCGGCGTTACCGCAACCTGACAGCTGATAACCGGGGGGAAAGGGCCCATCAAACGCTTCATGGTGTCAGCAAGCGTACTACTATTGAACAAACCTGTTACATCAACATGAGTCGCTAATTCGCCTGGCACCAGCAGATGTCGTTCATCCCTCGGAATCGCCTCTTCTATCAGCGTTCTGGCCCGAGCAACTAACTCACTCGACACAGCATTTCTGATAATGAGAAAACCATCCTCAAAAAACTGCTTTCTTTCATCGTCCCCAATCTCTGGCATTACGTCTTTCCATTTACTAATTCTGATTGATTTTAGCATTACTTTTAACATTACAAGGCCCAGGCTTGTCGCTATCAGGCGAGGCCGCCCAGAGATGGTGCTCTAAGAGCTCGACTGAAGGCGCTGGCCGTCCGGCAGTCGGCTTCGGCTATCTGCTGTTACTTGGCATTTTCAAGGCCGAAGGCCTTGTTGTGAACAAGACAGCCTAAATTATGGGAATCTTATCCAAATAGTGTGCACGACGTGTTAAATGTTCTGGCGGGTCTGTTTTCCTGGGTTTATCTTTTTTTAGGTCTATCTTTTCTTAGGTCTATCTTTTCTTAGGGTAGATTCTGTCTTCGCCTTCCGGGCGGGTCTTGAATTTTCGATGCAGCCACATGTACTGCTCAGGGTATTTTCGAATCTCACTTTCCAGTAATGCATTGATCCTGGTTGCATCTGCTCGATCATTGCCTGTCGGGTAGTCCTTTACGGGTTCGCTTATTGAGACTATATAGCCACCGTTGTTGGGCTTACGATGATGGCTGAGAATGAGCACTGGTGAATTGTTCACTTTAACGAGGCGTGGAATCACTGTGATGGTTGCGGCTTCGATTCCAAAAAATGGAGCGAATACTGCTTGCTTGGGTCCGTAGTCCTGATCAGGTGCGTACCACATGACTCCGCCATCTTTAATGAAGCGAATCACACTGCGCATGTCGCTTCGCTCAATGACCGTCTCGCAGAATTTTTTTCGTGAATTCCTGACGATGAGATCAAACAGGGGGTTTTTGTTAGCACGGTACATGACGCCAACCCTACGGCATTGCGCCATGAGGAGTCCGCCCAAATCGAGAGTGGTGTAATGAGCACCGACGAGAATGACTCCTCGGCCTTCGCCAGCAGCATCGAATAGGTTCTGGTCACCTTGTATCTCGATCATGTCGGGTTTGATTTTCGTGTGGTTGAACCACGAGATACACATCTCAACGAATCCGATACCGCTATCTACGGTCGCTCGTCTGATGAGTTTTTTCTGCTCTGGTTCGCTGAGCTCTGGAAAACATAAACCAATATTGATCGTGGTGATACGCCTTCTGTTGTGGCCAAAAAAGTACAGCAAATGACCGGCGAGTACTCCGACAGCCATTGAAAGGCGGTTGGGCAGGTGAGCGATAATGACCATGCAGGCCAAACCAAGCCAGGTGGTCCAATAGCGTGGTTCTAAATGGTCAGAATACTTGTCAGAGTAAACTCTTTTTGGTTTTACTCTCTTTGGCTTTCTTGGAGGTATGGTTTCGTTCGTCATGTATTGAATTTTGCCATAAAAGGTACCAAGGGTTCGAATCCCTCCTTCTCCGCCATATAAGAATAGCAACTGGCTGATTAATAAAGAGACATAAATAAACTATTAGTATCTATACACATTTGATATCGGAAACCAACAC
>DTZW01000349.1 GCA_012961165.1 Gammaproteobacteria bacterium
ATATCCTGATTGGTTTTTTCTGCGAAAAGAAGTCTGTTGGTTTTATTGCTGATCGTAGCCGGGAACTGTTAGGGCAGACGGATCTGGGGATCGAGCGTTTTCGACGCATCATGTTGCAGGCGGCCGCTGATGTGTTAGCAGGAAAGGCGCCCCATGGTTCAACCAATGCGGAAGCCTACCGGGTACGTTCGGGAGATGCCATGTCCGGCTGTAATGCAAAATTAGCTGACGTCCTTGAGCAGCGGTTTGGTCAGCATGCAGGCGTTTCAATGGATGTTGAAGATTGGCCCCCGGTCCTTGCGGTTTTGCCTCTAACTGGGCTACATCCCCTCGGATTCTCTCCGGTTGTAGCCTGACCCGCTGATTTTCTCAGATGCCGGCGAGAGCATGCGCTTGTAGCTCCTGGTAATAAAGAATAGGGTTAATTTATCCATTAGAGGACTCGCTATGGTGAACCGGATTAAGGACGCGCAAGTTGCGACTGGTAAAACCATACGCGTGGCCGGCCATGATGAGTTGAAACAACGTGGGGTGATTGTTGTTGCAGGCGACCATCGGCGAATTGCTGTCTTTGCAGACGGTGACAGTGTTTATGCTGTTGAGAACAATTGTCCACATATGGGTTTCCCCCTTGATAGAGGCACGGTCCGCGATGGCATGCTGACCTGCCATTGGCATCAGGCTCGGTTCGATCTTCGCTCGGGCTGTACCTTTGATCTGTGGGCGGATGACGTACCTAGATACGACTGCTGGATTGAAAATGGGGTGGTGCTGGTTGCGGCTGAGTCTCTAGTGCCTGCCGATGAGGCGTATCATCGAAAAAGATTGCGACGCGGTATAGAACAGAATGTGGGACTGGTTCAGGCAAAGAGTTTACTTGCTCTGTTAGAAGGCGGTGCTTCCCTTGACCGCATTACCAGTGAGGTCGTGGATTATGCACAGCGCAATCTGAATAATTATAGCGAAGGTATGATTCGCCTGGGGTGCATGATTAACCTGTTTCCGTTAGTCAGCAGCGATACCGCTTACCTGGGCTTGTACTATAGTGTGCGTCAGATAGCACAGGAAGCGAGTAATTCAGTGCCGCGACGTGATCGACAAGCACTCCATGGAAAGACGCATGATCACACTACACTTAAACGATGGCTGGTACAGTGGGTACAGACTCGCCATCGGGATGGGGCCGAGCGAACCCTGCTGACCGGTATTGAACAGCTAGATAATGATCAGATTGCTGATCTTGTATTTTGTGGCGCATCCGAGAGATTGTATGCTGATGGTGGCCATTTACTGGAAAGTTGCAATAAGGCGTTCGAATTACTGGAACTGCTGGGTAAGGATTGTGCCAGGTCGGTGTTTCCTTTGCTGGTTCCCAGCATGGTCGAGGCTCGAGGCCGAGAAGAGAGTACCGACTGGCATCATCCCATCGAGATTGTTGAGCCCCTGCGAAGCTTGGAACAAGACCTCAACGAGACCCTAGAACAAGGCAAGACAAAGCAGTGGGCTGGTGACCCGGATCTCTTAGGGGTAATTTTGGGGGATGATCCCCTGGCAATTATCCACCAGCTGAAAGAAAGTCTTGGCTCTGGTGCAACGCCTGAAATACTGGCACAGACTGTAGCCTATGCTGCAGCAATGCGGCTAGCACGTTTTGCGACATCAAATGAAGTGACAGACTGGTTCAACCCTCAGCATACCTTCATCTTCACTAACGGTACTTATCAGGCGGTGCGCAGAAGTGCAACTGCCGACGTGGTGCGAGCTATTTTCCAGGGTGCTATCGCTATTTACAATGATCGCTACCTGAATGTTCCCGCCGCTAGCTTGCCTAGTGAACGACAACCCCCAGCAAACTTGCCCGAAGACGGAGGCGAGTTACAAAAGTTGTTACTTGATACCCTTGATCAGCGAGGCAGCATTGAGCTATCAGCTGATATTGTGTCGCGCTATCTGCAACTGGAACTGCCCTTTGAAAACCTGGTGGATACGCTGGTTTTTGCAACAGTTAGAGAAGATCTTGATTTTCATTCACTGCAGGTGCTCGATGCTGGGGTTCGCCAGTGTGCCGCCTGGGGCCCAGGTGAACAGCGTCAAAATATCATGGTTGGTGTAATTCGAAATCTGGCAGCGCATTGCCCAACGCGTCGGGCAGGCCAGCAAACCTCGCAGATTGCACAACGACTGCATCGAGGAGACAAAGTATTTGAGGAGGATTAGGTAAAGTGGTGTTACATCCTGTTCATACCCTGGGACATCATTACCCTACGTGATTCTGGGTGATCATGAAATGCTGACGGCACCGTAAAGAAATTTTTGCTTATCGATGATGTACGATGGCTGCGCGAGTTTAATTTATTGGTGACTCGGGTGGCTGTGAATAGTGATGAAAATGTAAATTTTACTCCGGCC
>DTZW01000350.1 GCA_012961165.1 Gammaproteobacteria bacterium
CCAGGCATCAATCTCCTTCTTCGCATCATCCAATGATTTGAACCAGTGGAGATTGAGACAGTACTCCCTGAACTTGCCGTTGAATGATCAACAAACGCGTTCTGCGTTGGCTTACCGGGCTGAATGAATAGCAGTTTGATTGATCTTTCTCTGCTCCAAAAGAACATCGCCTTGCTCGTCAGTTCGGGCCCATTATCGCAAACGATTGTTTTCGGTCGCCTGCCTTGCATATTCCGTGTTTACAGCAATATCGTCAAAAACACGTGGTCTTTGATCGCCCAACAACACTCTGGCATCGGGGCCAATAACTTCAAAATAATCCCGCACCTCCGATGGTTCGTCCCGAAGAGTTGGAGAAACGGTTCCCCAGAATACGGCCGCCGCTGAGTAGTGGGCTAGGATGTTTTCTATAACTCTGCTGTTATAAGCGTCAGCCCATGCTTGAGTTGCGTTTTTGACCGCTTCGACAGGGTTTGCGAAGACAAGTTTTGAAGCGAAAAGAATGAACAACGTAATGATTATTTTGTTTGGAAGTTTCATGTACTGGTTCCGATTCCGTGGTCATGCGAAGATCTGGATGTTATTGCACACGCGATCGCTAAGCGTGTCTCACGGTTTCTCGAGAAAGCTGGTTATTTGGTGCGCGATGCGGAATTCCAGTACCTGGACCTGATTCAAGACGAGGACGATGCCATGGGTGCGATCGTGGGCGCATCCATTACCTATCGACTAGCATTCGGTCCCAATGCCGGACGCAAAGCGCTGACCTTGCAGACAGTCCCAGTGAGAACCGACCAACAAACGACACTGTTCTGAATTCCAGCGCATCGACTACACATCGGTGAGGGTCGCGATCGGCCGGAGTCTGGATTCGTGGGCCAATTCGCCAGGTTTTCGATCACTCAACATGTGTCTAGATCAGTCGAAGGGGACGGCAGGCTATCCACAGGGTTCTGAATACTTTTCTGAAAGTCGAAAAAGGGTGGTTATTCGTCCTAACCCCTTAAAGAGAAACGCAAGCCTGTCATTTACAGAAAAAATAGCGACGATATTGGAGGAGGACAATGAAACCACTTTGTTCGCGGGTATGTAAGTATTAACGATGCCTATTGTGATGATTTAGGTGGGTCGACTAATAAGACCTCCTCAGCAATGCAAAAGCGATAACACCAACCGATTTGAAACGCTCTCGATAAAACTGCCATAACATGGTGAACAGGGAAGATAGTGCAAGTACAGCAAATATGCTGAACCCAATTGCGTAACTTGTTGGGTTGTCACCATTAAACTGAATGGGCAATGCAATTAACAAGGGGATGATAAACCCCCCGAAGGCACCGAACCCTCCAACCCAGCCTACAGCACCGCCAATGGATTCTGGAATTTCCTTGGGAACAAGCTTGAAAACGGCCGCGTTTATTATTCCCATGCTCAACGCGATCAGGCTTATGCCTATAATCGACAAATACAATTCGTAGGCAAAAGCTACAGTTGATGACGCCAGGAACATCAGTAGGAGCGCAACTACAGCAGTCTTCTCGCCACCAAATCGATCCGCAATTAATCCGCCATACACTCGTATCAGGGAGGCAATTGTGGCAAACAAAGCGGTTAACGCACCGGCCGTCACGAGTGACACTCCATGTAGCTGCTGCCAATAGATCGGTAGCCATGCGGTTAGAGCAATAAAGCCACCGAAGGAGGTAAAATACAAAGCGACGAGAAGCCAGGTTTTCTGGTTCGCGGCTGAAATTCTGAGTGCCTGCATTGCGTTATTGGCCGGAAAAAGTTGCTGACCAGACTTTTTCGCCAGGTGAACGGCCTGTTCATTGGTCGCGCCTTGTGAAATAAGCTGGAAGTAAGGCGCATTTTTTCCGGTCCGGTAATAGATAATCACGCTGAGTATCAACATGAGCAGCCAACTGGAATAAGCGGTGACCGCATCCCATCGAATAAGCATCATTGGCAATAACAGAGAGAAAATACCTGGCGCCAGGTTACCAATGCCTGCGTAAATACCGAGTGTGTGACCTTGCCTGCTCTGGGGGAACCAATAAGATACCTGGCTTGCACCTACAGAGAAAGTGGCGATTCCACAGCCGCACAACAAACCGATAATCAGTACTACAGGATACAATTCGCGAGTGAGTTCGCCGTCCATGTAGAAGGTTGTCAGAATCACCAATCCTGCCATTCCGATAATAGAAAGAGACAACAATATGAGAAACGGCTTGCGACCACCGGTAGTGTCTACCCAGGCCGAGAACGGGATACGCAAGAGTGACCCGGATAAAGACGGAGCAGCGATCAAAAGACCAAGCTCCGTAGGGCTTAAAAACATCAACTCGCTAAATCGAAACGCCATAGGTGAAAAGACAGCGACTGCTGAAAACCCAAAAAAGAATGCT
>DTZW01000351.1 GCA_012961165.1 Gammaproteobacteria bacterium
CGCGAGAAAGCCAGGCGCCTGTTGGCAACTGAATCACTTTTCGCCAATGTAATCAGCGGCTCTGCTACACGCCTGAGTTCTTTCGCCTTGGGCACTGTAGTCCTAATGACCTCATGCTCAATCAAAGAGCAAGCCATATTGCGAAACATCGCTTTTCGATGAGAGCTGTTCCTATTTAACTGTCTACCACTTTTTCTATGGCGCATCTTCTTGTTCCCTTACGACTGGGGTCGGAGTAAAAACTCGACCACTAAACTCATTTATAACTGTGTTTGTATCGGAGATTCAATATCAACCTCATTGACAAATAGTGAGGTGAACGATTTCTTTCTCCGACCCCGGTTCTTTAGCCTAAAACTCGATCGTCACCCCGAAGGCTTGATGGCGGCCAGTTCTCTAAGCGCATACCCAGAGACAAACCCCGTGAAGCAAGAACATCCTTGATCTCTGTCAGGGATTTCTTTCCGAGGTTAGGTGTTTTCAGCAGCTCAACTTCTGTTCTGCGGATAAGGTCACCAATGTAATAAATATTTTCCGCTTTCAGGCAGTTAGCTGAACGAACTGTCAACTCCAGGTCATCGACCGGCCGGAGTAAAATTGGGTCAATCTCGTCTTCCTCTACAACCGCTTCTGGCTCGTTTTCACTCTCCAGGTCAACAAACACCGAAACCTGCTGCTGCAGAATTGTCGCTGCTCTTCGAATAGCTTCTTCCGGATCAATCGTACCGTTGGTTTCCAGATCAATGACCAGCTTATCCAAGTCAGTTCGCTGCTCAACACGAGCGCTATCGACTTTGTAAGAGACTCGCTGAACCGGGCTGTAAGATGCATCCAACAACAATGAACCAATAATACGGCTTTCTTCTTCGTCAGCAATTCGTATATCTGCTGGCTCGTAACCCCGTCCTCGACCTACCTGTGCGCGAAGCCTCAAGTGACCGTTTTCGTTCAGGTTAGCGATGACGTGCTCAGGGTTTGCGATCTCAATGTCGTGACCGAGTTCAAAATCACCGGCGGTAACAACGCCCGGGCCTTTTCGATCCAGGGTGATTTCAGCTTCGTCGTTGGAGTTCAATTTAACTGCAACACCTTTAAGGTTCAGCAGGATCTCAATAACATCTTCCTGGACACCTTCCAGAGTGCTGTATTCATGTAGCACGCCGTCTATTTCTGTTTCGACAATCGCACAGCCAGGCATGGAAGAAAGCAGAATGCGACGTAGTGCATTACCTAATGTATGGCCAAAACCACGCTCAAGTGGCTCAAGTACGACACTGGCGCGCGTAATTGATTGCTGCTCGATCTGTATGTGCTTCGGTGTCAAAAACTCTAATGAAGAATGTGGCATATTCTCACCTATAAGATGAATAACTGTTCAAAACGTGTCGGGTTTACTTAGAGTAAAGCTCAACAATAAGGTTTTCGTTAATTTCCTGCGGCAACTCATCGCGCTCTGGAGCCGCTTTAAATACGCCTTCCATTTTCTCTGGATTAACCTCTACCCAGGGAACAGGGGAACGGTTCGCAGAAAGTGTCAACGCCCCCTGAATTCGAAGTTGGTTACGTGATTTTTCACGAATCGCAACAACGTCACCGGCTTCTACCTGGTATGAAGGAATATTAACAACGGTCCCGTTAACCACGATGGATTTGTGCGATACAAGCTGACGTGACTCTGCTCGGGTAGAACCGAATCCCATTCGATATACGACATTATCAAGCCGACGCTCAAGGATTCTTAGCAGGTTCATACCTGTTGCACCCTTCTGACGATCCGCCTTCTTGTAATAGTTACGGAACTGCTTTTCCAGCACGCCGTAGATACGACGAACCTTTTGCTTTTCACGCAACTGTACAGCGTAGTCAGAAAGTCTTGTTCTACGCTGACCATGCTGGCCAGGAACACTGTCCGCACGGCATTTAGATTCAAGAGGACGAACACCACTTTTAAGAAAAAGGTCGGTTCCTTCTCGTCTTGATAATTTTAATTTGGGTCCGAGATATCGGGCCATTGTTACTCTCCTCGGTTAAACCCTTCGCTTCTTCGGGGGTCTGCACCCATTATGTGGAATCGGGGTAACATCAGTGATGTTAGTGATCCTGAAACCCGCACCACTCAGCGCCCTGACGGCTGCTTCACGACCAGGGCCAGGTCCTTTGACAAATACTTCCAGGTTCTGCAGTCCATATTCCAGCGCTGCAGTACCAGCTCGTTCTGCCGCAACCTGCGCAGCAAAGGGTGTGCTCTTTCGAGCGCCACGGAATCCTGAACCACCAGCAGTTGCCCATGACAGAGCGCCTCCTTGTCGATCAGTGATCATGATGATGGTGTTGTTAAAGGACGCATGAATGTGCGCTAACCCATCAACTACCTGGCGCTTGCCTTTCCGACGCGTTGGTGCCGCCGGCGCAGCAGATGCCTCTGGAGCTTGAGTTTCCTCTGGCGTAGTTATTTCTACTTCAGACATATTCTATTTCCCGATTTATCGCTTATTTGCGAATAGGCCGCTTAGGCCCTTTTCTGGTTCGTGCGTTTGTCTTGGTTCGCTGACCTCTCAGCGGCAAGCCTCGACGATGACGAATACCTCGATAGCACCCAAGGTCAAGCAAGCGCTTAATATTCAGCTGAACTGATCGACGCAGGTCACCTTCTACTGGAAGCTTGGTTATTTCTGAGCGAAGTTTGTCCAACTCGTCCTCTGTTAAATCCTGAACTTTTGCCGTCGGGCTTACACCTGTCGCATCGCAAAGCTGCTCAGCTGTGGTGCGCCCAATCCCAAAAATATAGGTCAGGGAAATTACTGCATGTTTGTTGTCGGGGATGTTGATCCCGGCTAATCGAGCCATTCGACTTGCTCTCCTTTATCCTTGTCGCTGCTTATGACGTGGTTCCGCACAAATTACTCGCACTACACCCTTACGCCGGATAACGCGACAGTTTCTGCACATCTTTTTTACTGAAGCTCTGACTTTCATGTTCGTTTCCTAGGCTCCTGCTAAACGCTAGCGTCTGCCAAAATTTTGCAAATTTGATTTCTTCATCAGAGATTCATACTGATGCGACATCAAGTGCGTCTGCACCTGTGACATGAAATCCATTGCCACTACCACCACGATCAACAAGGCTGTTCCACCCAGTTGGAAAGTGATGTTGAACTGCAAGATCAATGCCTGTGGTAACAGACAAACTGCAGTCATATAAAACGCCCCAACAAGAGTGAGACGCGTCAATATTGTATCTATGTGCATTGCCGTCTGGTCACCAGGTCTGAATCCCGGGATGAAGGCACCAGATTTTTTCAAATTGTCCGCCACTTCCTTCGGATTAAACATAATTGCCGTGTACCAGAAGCAGAAGAAAATGATTCCTAACGAGAACAAAATAATATTCAGAGGCTGACCCGGAGCGATCAGCAAACTCATATCCTGCAACCATTCCATACCAGGTGACTGACCAAACCATTGACCAATCGAGGCAGGAAAGAGCAGTAGACTACTGGCAAAAATCGCTGGAATAACCCCCGCCATATTTACTTTCAGCGGCAGGTGGCTGCTCTGGGCAGCAAATTGCTGCCGGCCCTGTTGACGTCTTGCATAGTTGACCGTGATACGTCGCTGGCCACGCTCCACAAAAACCACACCAGCTACAATCATCATGGCCAGGGCAGCAATACCCAGTAAGGCGATGATTGAAATTTCGCCCTGGCGAGCCTGCTCAAAAGACTGGCCAATTGCACTTGGAAATCCTGACACGATACCTGTGAAGATGAGTATGGAAATTCCATTCCCGATCCCGCGTTCTGTCACCTGTTCGCCTAACCACATCATGAACATGGCACCTGTTACCAGCGTGGTAATGGCCACAAAGTGGAATGCAAAACCAGGCGCATAAGCCAAACCTTGTGACGCCAGGCCGTTGCTCATCGCAAAACCCTGAATCGTCGCCAAAAGCAGTGTGCCGTACCGTGTGTACTGGGCAATCTTGCGTCGACCTGCTTCACCTTCCTTGCGGAGTTGCTGCAACGATGGCGTGGTTGCAACAATCAGGTTTGAAATAATAGATGATGAGATGTAGGGCATGATCCCCAATGCCAGGATGCTCATACGCTCAATGGCACCACCGGAAAACATGTTCACCAGATCCAGGATACCGCCCTGGTTTGCGTTGAATAGTGATGCCAACCTGTCCGGGTTAATGCCGGGCAGCGGAATATGGCTGCCGACTCGATAAACAATAATCGCGAGCAGCACAAAGCGCAGACGGGCCCATAATTCGGACAAACCTCCACCTGACACCATGGCCCTTGCTTTATCTTGTGCTACTGAACTATTCATCGGTTATTTACAATTACTCTTCTATGGAACCGCCAGCAGCTTCGATTGCTGCCCTGGCTCCCTTTGTCGCCCTGATACCTTTCAGGTTGACTGCTTTTTCGATCTTTCCTGACAAGATCACCTTCGCGCGCTTCATCGTACCCTTAAGCAGATCGGCATCAATCAACGCCTGCACGTCGATAACATCTGCTTCAACCGATGCGACTTCCGACAGCGTCACTTCAGCAGTAATCCGCGCCTTTGCTGAATTGAAACCAAACTTCGGCAAGCGCATCTGCAGTGGCTGCTGTCCGCCTTCGAACCCAGGCCTGACTCGACCACCGGACCGGGACTTCTGACCCTTGTGTCCACGACCACAGGTCTTACCCATCCCACTACCCATCCCACGACCAACTCGCTTACCTGACGAACGGCTGCCGGCTCCGGGCTTTAAAGTGTTTAGTTGCATGTCTTAAGCTCCTGCTACTCTTCTACACGCAGCATGTAGGACACTTTATTGATCATGCCCCTTACTGCCGGTGTATCTTCAACTTCGACGGTATGTCTGACTCTTCGCAATCCCAACCCAGCCACACAGGCTTTATGCGATTTCAGTCTGCTAATCGTGCTTTTGGTCAAGGTGACCTTAATTGTCTTATCAGTCATTGTTCTTAACTCGTCTTCTTTTAGCTTGTAATGTCTTCAACGGACATGCCGCGTTTCTCGGCAATGCTTTCCGGTGAGCGCATTTCCTGCAGACCTTTGAAGGTCGCCCGCAGAACATTCACAGGGTTAGTGGAACCATAGGACTTGGCCAGAACGTTATGAACGCCCGCCACTTCCAATACAGCTCGCATTGTCTTACCTGCAATAATACCGGTGCCGTCAGAAGCTGGCTGCATGAATATCTTAGACGCACCGTGCCTGGCAGTAATCGGGTACTGGATAGTTGAGCCCTTAAGTTCAACTTGAATCATATTACGACGAGCTGCTTCCATAGCCTTCTGGATTGCAAGAGGCACTTCGCGAGCCTTGCCACGGCCATAGCCAACACGGCCATTACCATCACCCACGACAGTCAACGCGGTAAAACCAAAAATCCTTCCGCCTTTAACCACCTTGGCAACCCGGTTCACCTGAACCAGCTTTTCCTGGATGCCTTCTTCGTTATCCTGATCGTTGTAAGCCATTTCCTATCCTTTATTGAGTTCTGCTAAGCGTGACTAGAACTTCAAGCCACCTTCGCGCGCCGCATCAGCCAAAGCCTTAATTCTGCCGTGATACTGGTATCCGGATCGGTCAAAAGCGACTTTCGCTACACCTAGCTCTTTCGCTTTTTCTGCTATCAGCTTGCCGACTTTCGCAGCATCTTCTGAGTTACCCTTGTTTTCTACACGAACAGACGCGTCAAGAGACGACGCGGAAGCCTGAACCATATCTCCTGCAGCAGAAATGATCTGTGCATAGATGTGTCGAGGTGTTCGGAATACACTCAACCGAGGTACTTCCAATTCCCTGATATGCATACGGGCTCTCTTTGCTCGCCTCAATCTAGATACTTTTTTCTTGCTCATCGTTGTTCTCACTAAATTCTCTTTGTATTCCCCGATACGACCCTTCGTTCGAGGAGAGATCCCTCGACCACACTCGGGATGAAGAACCTAACGGTTCATCACTTCTTCTTGGCTTCCTTACGCTTCACATACTCATCCACGTACCGAACACCTTTGCCTTTGTAGGGCTCTGGCGGCCTGAATGCTCTAATATCTGCCGACACCTGTCCAACCAACTGCTTGTCGATACCCTTTACAATGACCTGGGTCTGCGTTGGCGTCTCAATATCGATCCCTTCAGGCACGTCATAGACAATCGAGTGTGAAAAACCTAGTGACAGGTTCAGCTTCTTACCTTGCGCCTGGGCACGATAACCAACCCCCTGGAGTTGAAGTTCCTTGTGAAAACCGCCGCTCACGCCCTCCACCATATTGTTAACGAGCGAGCGAAAGGTACCCGCCAGCGCTACTGACTTCTTGGAAACCTCAACTGCTTTCAGTTGTAATCGGTCTTCTTCCTGGCTAATCCCAACCAAGTCATGCAGGGTCACGGTAAGGTTTCCTTTTGAACCCTTGACGGTGACTTCCTGCCCGCGCAGTGTAATTTCAACACCCTTCGGAATGGATACCGGATTGTTAGCAATTCGTGACATACGTAATACCTTCTTTTCAACTCCGCGTTAGAACACAGAACAAATAAGTTCTCCACCAAGACCCTGTAAACGTGCCGTCCGGTCTGTCATCACACCTTTGTTAGTAGACAAGATGACAACGCCAAGACCACCATTGACCACTGGGATCTCGTCTTTTCCCTTGTACTGGCGGAGCCCTGGGCGGCTAATCGTTTTGATTTGTTCAATAACGGGTTTACCTTCGTAATATCGAAGCACTATGTTCAGGTTCGACTTGCCACCATCAACAGCAGTTACGTTACATTCCTCGATAAAACCTTCTTCTTTCAATACCGCTGCAACTGCTACCTTCAAATTGGATGAAGGCATAGATACGTCCTGAATCTTTGCACGCTGTGCATTTCGAATTCGGGTTAACATGTCGGCCATTGGATCTTGCATTGTCATTATGTGTTCTCCTTACCAGCTCGACTTAACCAAACCAGGTACGTCGCCACGCATTGTGGCTTCTCGTAGTTGTGTTCGTGACAAACCAAACCTTCTATAGACTCCGTGTGGACGACCCGTCAATACACAACGCCTAACCTGTCTACTTGGACTGGCATCACGAGGCAACTTCTGCAATTTCAACTGGGCTTCCCACTTCTCATCGTCAGTTGCTTCGACGCTAGAAATTGTTGCCTTCAGGGACGCTCTCTTGGCCGCGTACTTCCTGGCGGTCTTCTGCCGTTTCAGTTCGCGGTTGATCATGGAAGTCTTAGCCATAAACTTATCTGTCCTTTATGCGTTAGTACTTTATGCGTTAGTACTTTCTGTGCTTGCATCTTCCCGCAGAGGGAAGTTGAAAGCTCGAAGTAACGCTCTACTTTGGTCATCTGTTTTCGCGGTGGTCGTTATTGCAATATCCATCCCGCGAATCTTGTCGATCTTGTCGTAATCAATTTCCGGAAAGTCGATCTGTTCAGTGATACCCATCGAAAAATTACCACGACCGTCAAAAGACTTGGTACTTAGACCTCGGAAAT
Source organism: Gammaproteobacteria bacterium (assembly GCA_012961165.1). GTDB lineage: Bacteria > Pseudomonadota > Gammaproteobacteria > Pseudomonadales > Azotimanducaceae > UBA9659. The sequence continues at coordinate 7,525 of DTZW01000351.1, forward strand.
CTCTTTGCCTTGGAATCACGATATTGATCAGGCGATCCAAAAATTCATACATCCGAGATTTTCTTAACGTCACTTTGCATCCAATTGGATACTCTTCACGAACCTTGAACCCGGCGATAGACTTGCGTGCCTTGGTCATAACGGGCTTTTGCCCCGCAATCTGTTCCATATCAGCCAGCGCTGCATCAAGCTGCTTGCGATCAGCAATCGCTTCACCTACACCCATGTTCAGAGTGACCTTGGTAATGCGCGGCACTTCCATAATATTCCTAAGCCCAAGCTCTTCTCTGAGCTTCGGCCGAATGTCTTGTTCATAAACTGCTTTAAGGTCTGTCATATCGGTTAACCGTCTATTTGTTCGCCAGTAGACTTAAAGACCCGGACCTTCTTACCATCGTCCAGCTCTTTTATACCTACCCTGTCGGCCTTGTTAGTACTAACGTTATAGATCGCTATATTTGAAGCCTGTATAGGCGCTTCTTTTTCGATAATGCCACCAGGCTGATTCATCTGGGGATTACCTTTAGTGTGTCGCTTGACCATGTTGATGCCGGAAACATACAACCGTCCACCATCCATAATGCGAGTTACTGCACCTGTCTTACCTTTGTCTTTACCGGCAATCACAATGACTCGGTCGTCTTTTTTTAGCTTTTGCATGTTTTCCTCTACAACACTTCAGGTGCCAGAGACACAATCTTCATGAAATTATCGTTACGCAGCTCACGAGTCACCGGGCCAAAAATACGAGTCCCAATCGGCTGCTTCTGCGGATTCAACAACACTGCGGCATTACCATCGAATTTGATCAGCGAACCATCTGCCCTTCGAATACCTTTCCGTGTTCGAACAACCACCGCATCCAACACCTGCCCCTTCTTTACCCTGCCACGAGGAATCGCTTCCTTTACGGTGACTTTAATGACGTCACCTATGTTCGCATAGCGACGCTTGGAGCCACCCAGGACCTTAATGCACATAACACGGCGAGCACCGCTGTTATCTGCAATATCTAGATATGTTTGAACCTGAATCATCTCGCTACTCCAAAGCCTCTGACGGCAACATATGACGTCCGACTGCTACAAACCTGCTTCTTAATCAATAATCGTTGCTTTACGATCAATTGAACTTAACTTCCACGCCTTACTCTTGGAGATCGGTCTTGTTTCTTCAATCGTGACCTTGTCCCCTTCCTGACACTGGTTATCAGCATCATGGGCATGTATTTTTTTAGATCGCTTAATGTACTTGCCATAGAGCGGATGCTTGATACGTCGCTCGACAAGAACAGTAATTGTCTTATCCATCTTGTTACTGACTACGGTGCCGCTTGCGGTTCGAGCCAGGGTTTTTTCTTCGCTCATACTTGTTCCTGCTTCTCGTTCAACACGGTTTTAATACGCGCGATGTCTCTCTTAATCTGCCCAAGCAGATGAGTCTGACCTAACTGGCCAGTCGACTTCTGCATGCGGTAGTTAAACTGGTCTTTAGCCAGATTATCGATGTCCTGTTGCAGCTGTTCGACTGACTTTTCTTTCAATTCCGATGCTTTCATCTTCTTAACTCACCCTTACATGACAACGCGTTTTACGAACGACGTCGCGAACGGTAGTTTTGACGCCGCCAGACGGAACGCTTCACGTGCTATTTCTTCTGTAACACCTTCCATTTCATAGAGCATTTTGCCGGGCTTAATCTGCGCGACCCAATACTCTACATTACCCTTGCCCTTACCCTGCCTAACTTCGAGAGGCTTATTGGTAATAGGTTTGTCCGGAAAAACCCGAATCCAAATCTGCCCGCCACGTTTTACGTGCCTGGTCATCGCACGACGCCCGGCTTCGATCTGGCGAGCGGTCATGCGGCCACGTCCAGTTGCCTTCAGGCCGAACTCTCCGAAAGAGACTGAGCTCCCTCTTTGCGCAAGGCCACGGTTACGGCCTTTATGCATCTTTCTAAACTTGGTTCTTTTTGGTTGTAGCATGACTTTTTACCCGAAACCCTTAACCGAAACTCTGCACGTTGCCAGCACCTTGTGCCTCTTCCCGCGCACCGATGACTTCACCTTTGAAGATCCATACTTTTACGCCAAGGATTCCGTATGTTGTTAGCGCCTCTGCAGTGGCGTAATCGACATCTGCCCTGATTGTATGAAGCGGTACACGACCTTCGTGATAAACTTCTGACCGAGCAATCTCTGCACCACCCAATCGTCCAGCAACCCGCACCTTGATACCCAGAGCACCAAGCCGCATTGCATTCTGCATTACTCGCTTCATCGCCCGTCTGAACTGAACTCGTCGTTCTAACTGTTGCGCGACGTTATGCGCAACAAGCTGCGCATCGAGTTCAGGCTTACGAATCTCTTCGATATTGATATGCACCGGCACTTGCATTATCTTGCCAACTTCCTGACGAAGGCGTTCTACGTCTTCACCTTTTTTACCAATCACGATGCCAGGACGAGCTGTGTGAATCGTGATGCGTGCCGTCTGCGCAGGACGCTGAATCTCGATGCGGCTAACAGATGCCTGCGCCAGCTTCTTCCTGATGTACTCCCGAACTTGCAGGTCTTCATGAAGTTTTGCCACATAGGCGGGGCCAGCCGCATACCAGATAGAGGTATGGTCCTTGACGATGCCTAGTCGAAATCCTGTGGGATGTACTTTTTGACCCATTGTGGTCTCCTGCTAATCCTGTTATTTGCGACTACTGGTCAGCTACCGCAAGGGTAATGTGACAAGTTCGCTTTAGTATTCTGTCCGCTCGACCTTTCGCGCGAGGTTTAATGCGCTTCATGGTCAGCCCTTCATCAACCATGATGGTAGAAATCTTCAGCTCATCAACATCTGCACCTTCGTTATGCTCGGCATTGGCAATCGCTGACTCCAGCAGTTTGCGTACCAGATGCGCACCTTTTTTAGTGCTGAAGTTCAGTATGTCTAGCGCTTCGCCAACCTCTTTGCCGCGGATTTGATCCGCAACCAGGCGAACCTTCTGCGCTGACATCTTGGCTCCTTTTAGCTTCGCTGCTACTTCCATCATCTAATTCCTCTTTTCTCTCCGAAACTACCGCTTGGTTTTCTTATCGGCAGCATGTCCCCGGAACGTTCGAGTTAATGCAAACTCACCCAACTTGTGACCTACCATGTCTTCGCTAATAAACACGGGTACATGCTGGCGACCGTTGTGAATCTGAATGGTCAACCCTACAAAATCAGGGGTAATCATCGATCGGCGGGACCAGGTCTTAATCGGTCGCTTGTCGTTACTTTCCAACACTTTCCGGACCTTGTTAGACAAATGCAGGTCTACAAATGGTCCTTTTTTCAAACTACGAGGCACTATTCTTCTCCTATCGCTTAGAACGGCGACGGACAATCATCTTGTCAGTTCGCTTGTTCTTACGCGTCTTGTAACCTTTAGTTGGCACACCCCATGGAGATACGGGATGACGACCGCCTGATGTCTTACCTTCACCACCGCCATGCGGGTGATCTACCGGGTTCATAACAACACCACGCACAGTCGGCCTTACACCTCTCCAACGTTTCGCACCTGCTTTACCAAGTGAACGCAGGTTGTGTTCGGAGTTCGATACTTCACCCACAACTGCCCGACATTCGGCCAGTACCTTTCTCATTTCCCCAGACCGAAGCCTAAGCGTGACGTAGCGTCCCTCTTTGGCGACGAGCTGCGCTGAAGTTCCAGCGCTACGCGCTATCTGCGCGCCCTTTCCACACTTCAATTCAACGCAGTGAATAACACTACCCATTGGAATATTTCGCATCGGCAGACAATTGCCCACCTTGACCGGCGACTGCTCACCCGACTGAACAATGTCGCCTGCAGCAAGGCCTTTGGGCGCGATGATGTAGCGTCTTTCACCATCTTCGTATTTTAGGAGCGCAATATTTGCGGTTCTGTTTGGATCGTACTCTAGCCTTTCTACCTGGGCGGTAATGCCATCTTTGTTTCGTTTGAAATCTACAACCCGATACTTCTGCTTGTGACCGCCACCGATATGCCGCGTCGTAATCCGGCCACGATTGTTACGCCCGCCAGTTTTGGACTTTTTCTCCAATAGCGGCTTGTACGGTTCACCCTTATGCAGGTCAGGATTAACAATCTTGACGACGAATCTACGTCCTGGCGAAGTTGGTTTTGCTTTAACGACTGGCATGATCTTGTCTCTTATTCTTTAGACGCTATTAACTAACTAAAATCGATCTAACTAAAATCAATGTCGTGGCCGGCTTCCAGGCTTACATAAGCCTTTTTCCAACTGGGGCGCTTACTGAAGCCACGAGCGTTTCTCTTAACTTTCCCTTTTACATTCATCACGGTGACTTTTTTGACCGGCACTTCGTAAATCTTTTCAACAGCCTCTTTAATCTCTGGCGCCGTTGCATCTTTGGCGACTTTAAACGCGAACTGGTTCGCTGTATCGGCAATAAGTGATGCCTTTTCTGATATATGCGCACCTAGAATGATGTTGTATAGACGCTCTTGTTTCATGCGAACAACTCCTCTGCTTTCTTCAAGGCACCAACGGTAAAGAGCACTTTTTTAAAACCAATCAGGTTCACCGGGTTTACACCCTGAACGTCAATGACATCAACGTTGTGAATATTTCTGCAGCCAAGGTAAAGGTTGTCATCAACCTCTTCGACCACAACCAACACGTTAGTCAGCTCAAGCTCTTTTAGTTTTGCGGAAAAAACCTTTGTTTTCGGCGCATCGATCGTGAAGTCTTCGACTACAACGAGTCGTTCCTGACGCACCAACTCGGAAAGAATTGCCTGCATGGCACCGTGGTACATCTTTTTGTTAACTTTCTTGGAATGGTCCATTGGCTTAGCCGCGAAGGTAACCCCGCCTCCACGCCAGATCGGGCTTCGAATCGTTCCGGCTCGAGCACGACCCGTTCCCTTTTGACGGAACGGCTTTCGGCCGCCACCGTTCACTTCGGATCTGGTCTTCTGGGCTTTTGTACCTTGTCTGGCGCCTGCCATATAAGAAACGACCACCTGATGAACCAGCGCTTCGTTAAATTCCCGACCAAATGCAGTGTCAGAAACGTCGACGCCGTTTTGGGCACCTATAATATCGAGGTTCAAGACTCACCTCCGCTAGCGACTTTAACTGCTGGAGTCACAATGACATCACCACCCTTTGCTCCGGGTACCGCGCCTTTAATCAGCAGCAAATTGTTTTCCTGATCTATTTTGATAACTTCCAGTGTCTGGGTTGTTACTCTTGCGGCGCCCATGTGGCCCGCCATCTTCTTACCTTTGAATACCCGGCCAGGTGTCTGGCACTGACCAATCGAGCCAGGCGCCCGGTGAGATACAGAGTTACCGTGTGTTGCATCCTGCATTTGGAAGTTGTAACGCTTAATAACACCCGCAAAGCCCTTACCTTTTGACTTGCCACACACATCAACCTTCTGGCCTTCTGTGAATGCTTCGACCGTCAGAGAATCACCAACGCTCAGCTCTGCATCGTCTGTTCGAAATTCCCAGAGACTTCTTCCAGCTTCAACCGAAGCCTTGGCGAACTGACCAGCGGCTGGTTTCTTCACTCGTGATGCTTTTACTGTGCCGGCAGTCACCTGGATCGCCGTATAACCATCGGTGTCGACTGACTTGACCTGGGTAATTCTATTGGGAGTCGCTTCAATAACAGTTACAGGAATCGATACGCCATCTTCAGTGAAGACACGTGTCATTCCCCTTTTTATTCCAACTATGCCAATGGTCATCTTGTTATTCCCTTCCTTCTACCTTTACCTACTGCGTGTTACTACCGTTTCTGTACTTAGGCCAGGTTGATCTGGACTTCTACACCTGCGGCCAAATCCAGTTTGGTTAACGCATCAACAGTTTTTTCAGTAGGCTCTACAATATCGAGCAGACGCTTGTGAGTCCGGATCTCGAATTGGTCTCTTGCATCTTTATAGACGTGGGGCGAAGTCAGCACAGTGAATTTTTCTATTCGAGTAGGCAAAGGGATTGGGCCTTTTACCTGCGCGCCGGTTCGCTTGGCTGTATTGACAATTTCCTGCGTCGAAATATCGATGAGCCGGTGATCAAAGGCTTTCAATCGAATTCTAATTCTCTGGTTTTGCATTCAAACCGTCTCCGTTCACAACAGCGTACCGTTGTAATTTACTGATTTATAAAGCAAAAAAGGCCCTCCCTAACAAGGGAAGACGCATTCAATGCTTGTTGCTCGCGATCGAGCTGCCCATGGTTCCAAATCGGAACCTTGTCTATATCCATGAATAGGCTGTCTATTCATCTCATCCTCCGCAAACCGCCATGTGGCAGCCTCCGAGGAAATTACGTGAGTTACCCCCACGTCGAGGGCGCGAATAGTACGCAACCTTTCCAGGAAATGCTACTGTTTTTGCAGCTACCGGTAGAAAAGACGCCAGCGGCTCCCACCTGCCTCAGGCATTTCAGTCGCTTCACGCCTAATTAGCGGCATTTAGCTGGCATTCCACGGGTAATATGTAAGCACTTACTTACTACAAGGAACGCTATAATCAGGGTTAGGGAGCGATTCCAGCCAGACTCGCCCCGTTATTTGCGATAGCGCGCCTATTAGGTCAATCGGGGATCGCTTCCGACAGCAAAAATCAGGATAACAGGCGACCTACCGAGTGATCCCTCTGCTTCGGTCGGGTGCGGTGATTATCCACCGCAAGATCCCTCTGCTTCGGTCGGGAT
>DTZW01000352.1 GCA_012961165.1 Gammaproteobacteria bacterium
GACATATCGGCAATGGTTGTTATGCCACCGGCATGGACGATTTTTTTCGTTAGTTGCAGACCGCGTCGAAATCGCTCTTCCGACAACAACACTGAGCTCATTTTCGCCATGGCAACAGAAAGACCGGTTTCAAAAAAGTGCCCTTCTGCCAGTTTGACGTGCGGGTGTTCCTGCACATCTTCCGCTTCGATCCCCATCGCTTTAATGGCGGCCGTATTGGCAATCAATTCATGGAAACTGCGATGCCATACAACCACCGGCTGAGAGCCTGAGATTGAATCCAGATAAGCTCTCGACATTTCGCCATGAAAATAGTGATGGTAACCCCAGGTAATAAACCAGGATTTCCGATCGCTCAATGCAATGCGCTCGATCAATCTATCCCGATAATTCTCCTGGCCCTGAACGGCGGCAACATCACGATCAGGGAACCGCCAATCAAACGGCGTGATGAATTCCATTGGCAGCAATAACGCAGCCATCGTCGGATGTAGATGATTGTCGATAAACCCTGGCATAAGGATTTTATGCTCGAAAGTCCGGTCAATCTGCACCGGTTCAGCAAGCGATTCCTGCAACTTTTCCCGAAGTTCGTCTGCATCACCAATCGCGATCACTCGACCTTTAGCAACCGCAACCGCCGTTGCTGAATCGCGCTCGGCTTCCATGCTAATAATTTTCTTGGCGACAAAAATCTTCACTGAATCCGCGGCCAACGGCGGTGCAGAGACCAGCAACACAATAAACAGCAACCGATGCAATGAGCCCCATGATAGGATAGTCATGTCTTTTCCCTGCAACCAGTCACTTTGAACATTACACCATTCGACGCCCCTCTTGGAGCAAAGGTTAGCGGCCTGGATCTGTCCTTAACCCTGGACGAACACTCCTTTTCAGATTTATACGCAGCCTGGCTGGAGCACTCAGTACTGGTCATTCCTGATCAGTCGTTGACGGAGCTGGCCCTGGTCGAATTCAGCCAGCGACTCGGTCAGTTAGAACTCCCTCCAGCCAGTGAGACCAGAGCGAGGGGCGACGGCGGCGCGAGCCTGCCAGAAATATGGACAATTTCGAATGTTAAGGTTGATGGCGTTGCGATCGGCGGGCTGGGGAATTTCGAAGCAGACTGGCATACCGATATGTCCTATCTGGAAACCCCCCCCATCGCCAGCGTCCTGTACGCCCGGGAAATTCCTGAAGTAGGCGCCAATACGTCGTTCGCTGATATGTATGCGGCCCTCGACAGTATGCCCGCGGGCTTACGCCAACGACTGAGTGACATCCGCGTGCAACACGATTCGGCCTACACTAGCGTCGGCACCCTGAGAGACGGCGCAACAAAGGTTGGCGATGCCAGCGAGGCTGTAGGCGCTATCCATCCAGCGGTTCGGACTCACCCGGAAACAAATCGCCAGGCGCTCTATATGGGCAGAAGACTCAATGCGTCGATCCAAAATATGCCAATGGAGCAAAGTGAAGGCTTGCTCGATGAAATCTGGTCGTTCTGCACACAGCGTCAGTTCGTCTACGAACATGTCTGGCAGATCGGCGATCTCGTCATGTGGGATAACCGTTGTACGATTCACCGGCGCGATGCCTTCGATTCAGAGCAACGACGAATCATGTGGCGAACCCAGGTCAACGCGCGCTAATTCCAGCAACATATTTCCTCAATGAGTCCAGAGGCAGACTTGCTTTCAGGCCAGCGAGCATCTGCCACAGACATTCTGCTACAGTGGCGTTTCTACCGGAACAGCCAAGATAAGGAAGTCAATCCATGACTCAGATGACAACAGAAGAAGCCTTCGTCAAAGTTCTGCAGATGCACGGCATCGAACACGGATTCGGTATTATCGGCTCAGCTTTCATGCCCATCTCCGATTTATTTCCTCAGGCCGGCATCAAATTTTGGGATGTCGCCCACGAAGGTAATGGCGGCATGATTTGCGATGGCTATACTCGGGCCACCGGTAAAATCGCAATGGCTATCGCTCAGAATGGCCCTGGCATCACCAATTTTATCACGCCGATCAAGACAGCCTATTGGAACCACACTCCAATGTTGCTAGTGACCCCCCAGGCTGCAAACAAGACCATTGGCCAGGGCGGTTTCCAGGAAGTAGAGCAAATGGCTTTGTTTAAAGACATGGTTTGCTATCAGGAAGAAGTTCGCGATCCCTCGCGCATGGCCGAAGTACTTAATCGAGTTATCGCCAAGGCAATACGTGGCTCAGCACCGGCCCAGATCAATGTCCCGCGAGACTATTGGACCCAGGTTATCGATATCGAAATGCCTCAGATCGTCGAATTCGAAAGACCAGCCGGGGGTGCCCGGGCAACCAGTGAGGCCGCGAAATTACTTTCCGAAGCTTCCTTCCCGG
>DTZW01000353.1 GCA_012961165.1 Gammaproteobacteria bacterium
AAAAGGGTCCGTGACGACGACACTTACTTTGGACTTTCTCTTAGCGGCACCTTCCAGCATTGAGGCTGAAAATCAATTCAGTAGGCAGAATTCGCTTGAAGTGTACGCTAAGAATCGCTGTATAAATGAGGATCAGGTATCCAACAATGCATCTACCGCAATTTGGGCGGCATTGAATGCACCTTCCGTCATGGCGTCAGCAGTTGCATCTGAATTGGCAATTGCAATTCGCCCATACGGTTTGCGTGCCGCAATCCAGGGTGACCGTTCTGGCGGCAGCTCATCCAGCATCCAGGCTACCTGGCCAGATTCAGGATCATGACCGTAGGCATAACCATGGGGCCAACGATTTACGGTAATCGAGAGAATATCGCGCATCGGGTCAAATCCTCCGGGTGATAGGATGCGACTAAGCTGATCCCTGATATTCCGCTCAAAAGTTTCAAAAGTAGTGTGGAGCAAAGAAGTACGTGCTGCATGCCATTGTTCTGACACTGGCTGACCACGCATCTCTGCGACCAGAGGCGCCCTGAACAATCGCACGACCACCGCTTCTTCCGGCTTTCTTGCATGGCGATACCTGCCGATGTTTGTCGGTACGGTCAGGTCGATAGAGTCGAAATAGCTGCCAGGACAACGCGCACCCCGAATACCGAGCTTTACGAATGAAGTCCAGTTTCGAATTAAAACATTCGTATAAATGAGTGGCGCTTTAATGGCCAGGGACAAGGCAGCCTTTTGCTCGTCAGGCAATTCACGGCAAATATGCGGGATGGCTGAGTTGTAGCACGCCATAATGCATCGCTCTGCCTTAATACGGTAGGCACGATTATCTCGCACATACGTGACCTCAACAGGCTCGGCACTATTCAGCTTACCTTTGTGCCTGACATCGATTACGGTGCTCTCAAGACGAATACGTACAGATGAGCTCGGCAGATCAATTGCGTTGTAATCAAAACGGGCGGTAACTACATCATCCAGTGCCTTTCCTGGCGCCACACCAGGAATCAGTGAGCGGACCAGAAGCCGGGTGATGGTCGCATTGCCATCCGGAAACTGGCAGAACACAGGCTCCTTGCTTGCCAACTCTGGGTTGGTAGCCAGTTTCCCAAGGCCACTTGTGCCTGGCCAGTCGCTTTCTTTCGCAACCCACGCTGAGAGTTGATCGAGACCAATCGCCCAGGTAGCAGAACGCCACACAAAGGAGACCGCTTCCGGACTTATTCCAACCACATTCAGAAGATATTTTTCATAACTGGTTTTTTGCAGAAACGCGATTTTTTCTTTTGGATTGAGGTCTTTCAAATAATCAATGTCGGATTCATAGAGCAGAACCAGTTCTTTTTGCGCAGCATCTGACAGGGGGGTCTTCTTGAAAAATTCAGGCCACGACGGTTTGCCTGGACCGACTGCGAGTTTGTCTTCGCCAAACGTCTCGCGATCAAAAAAGACGGACCAATTCAGATTGTAAGAAGCGTACAGTTTTTCATCGTGAAATTCGCTGTATCGATTTGCGTCTATGCCTAATGAATTAAGCAGGTGGCGGCCTCGGTCATTGTAGCGATGTAGATTCTCGATATTTTCTGTTCCGCCGTGGGAAAGTATCATCCGGTCGTCGTGCCAGAACTCATTGCGCTTGGCATGGCCGCCAAAGTCATCATGATTGTCGAGAATCAGAATCCGAGCATCCGGATTCGCTTCTCGATAGTACCAGGCGGATGCAAGCCCGCTGAGCCCTCCGCCTACGACAACAAGGTCGTATCGTTCGCCACTATCCTCCGGGTTGTCCCAGCGAACGCCATCGCGGAGTTTGTGGGCAACTTCATAGGATCCTTCATGACTACCACGCATACCGTCACGAATCGGAGGATAGTTATTAGCCAGCGTCTCAGTACCTTGTATCGGCCTGGCCGCCTCAGCAAATGGCCAGACCAGGCTACCACTGATTGAAACCGCTGCACCGCTAATAAAATCGCGCCGTGTGATCGGTTGATTCATACCTAGTTTCAGCTCTTTCACCATAGCTCCTTTAGCGGGTGTTCTTGGGTGAATTGCCTTTTCCCCATTTCGTTTAGCAACTGGCTGACAAGGGTGCAGAAGCAGCGATGCGGGTAGATCCACACCTACTGCATGGCTGGAATGTATACCAGGGAAAGGTCACCAACCTTCAGGTTAGCGAGGCTTATGGTATGGCCTATTCAGCGCCCGAGAATACCATCGCTGCCTGGTCGCAATAAAGTCGATTGAGGTTGGCGAGTTTACCCGGATCCAGGTCCTTGTCCTTTAGGGCAGGGTGACTCTGGGTATAACGATGAGCCCGAAACACGCCATTAAAGCGCCCGCCTAATCTTGGATTGGTAACGAAGAATGGGTTGATGTATTCCCATACGACTTTGTTTTGCGGCGTTACTTCAAGAAACTGCCCTTTGGATGTTTCGGTGATGAGTGTATTGCCATTGGACAGTCGGTCAACGCAGCCACCCATCACGGTGTACATGGTAAATGGCGGGTTATCTGTGTACTCCCAGATCACTTTTTTTGTCTTCGGGTCTATTTCTATGGCTCTTGAATACTCAACGCCTCTTCGGTGAACACCGTTGTCGAAGATAGTCATGGTGCCCGCCGCCGTGAATTTCGCGTCATGCTGATGGCTCATCTCTGGGTCTTTGAATCTCCACTTGATCTTCCCGGAGCGAGGATTTACCTGAATGATAGTACTGGTTCGCCTGAAACTAATTACCCAGTCACCCCTGGGTGAAAGTGAAATGGAATTTGCGTGAGTCCATTCACGGCGATCATCCATGACACAAATCAGATCAATCCTGGGGTCCAGGTGATTCCAGGACTTCCATTTTTGCTTTAGCGAGCCGTCAGGTTTAACTTCCAGCACGACATCGCCCAGCATCAGGTTGGGATCAACATCTTCAGCAGGGTACCCGCCCCTTATTCGCTTTGGGAAGGACTTTGGCAGCGGCTCCCACTTGAGGATAAGCGTATTGCCATTCGGCAGTCGATGGTAATCGTGATGCATCCATGGGTCTGCATATTCCCAGACAACGTTGCCCTCCCAGTCCAGTTCAAAAAGAGCAGCAGCCTGTCCATTGAGGCCTTTTTGTCCTTCTGTTTCCGGTGATGGCATCGCCATGGCGATCAGGTTTCCATTCGGCAGTAACTCGGGATTTGTGATACCGCCCTCATGTTCCCACTGATGAACAAACTGACCTTTCATATCAATAAGGAAAGCCTTGTTGGTCATCGCGCTGAACAATGTGTAACCGCGATGGCTAAGTTGTGGATTGTAGTGAATGAGCCCGTTGGGGTGGTGTTCTGTCTTTGCCATCTCAAAGTGTTCCTGTTGGATTTGGGGTGGCCGCATCCAGTTCGTCAATCTGGGCGTTGGACGGAAGTCGCCTTGCTTGTTCCTTACGGGCAACCGCTTCAACATCTCGCATGACACGTAATATATTCCTGCCCGCGATTTTGGCGATATCTGCATCGCTGTAACCCCGTCTCAACAGCTCTTTGAGCAGCGAGGGATAAGTTGACACATCTTCCAGACCAACCGGGCCTGGTGGCATGCCATCATAGTCACCACCCAGTCCAATATAGTCGATGCCGATCAGGTTGCGGATATGGTCGATGTGATCAGCGACATCAGCAAGCGTTGGGCGCGGCAGTGTTGATAGCTGTTCCCGATACAATTTTGCCTGCTCCTTTGGATCCTCGGTTTGGGCGTTGACTTTTTTTCGCAGGTTGATCCAGGCAAGTCGAACGGTCTCGGAAACATAACTGGGGTAGAAGGTCACCATCGCGACACCGTTATTCACTTTTAAACGAAGTAGAACCTCATCAGGAATATTCCGCTTGTGAGCGGTTAACGCGAAAGCGCTGGAGTGCGAAAAGATGACCGGTGCGGATGACACATCCAGTGCGTCATTCATTGCGTTAACAGAGACGTGTGATAGGTCCACTAGCATGCCTAGGCGGTTCATCTCATGAACCACTTCCTTGCCAAACGGGGATAGTCCGCCGACCCGTTCTTCATCGGTTGCCGAATCAGCCCAGCGCAATCCTTTGGAGTGGGTGAGGGTCATGTACCTGGCGCCAACCTTGTAGAGCATCCGCAGGTTGGCTAGTGAGTTTTCTATCGCATGACCGCCTTCGATGCCCATCATCGATGCAATTTTTCCCCGTCGATGAGCGTCTATGACTTCATTGGCGGTCAGGGCCAGCTCAAGTTGATCCGGGTAGGTGGTGATCATGCGGTGAACTACATCAATCTGTGTCAGGACTCGGGCGACGTCGCCGCTGGCGCCAGGATAGGCCGCGATAGGGATGTATACAGACCAGAACTGGCCACCCATCATGCCTTTGAGCATTCTGGGATGATCTGTTTGAGTTGGCTTCTTGATGGCGGACAGATCAGAGGTGAACGGCATCTGATCCAGATTGCCCTGAACCTGTATCGTATAATGCATTGGCAGGTCATTATGGCCGTCGATCAGGGGCGTTTTCTTAAGGACGCCGGCGACCCGCTTGTTCAACGCTTCGTCCGAATATCTATCGGCGGCAAAGGTGTTTCCCATGCACAGAAGACCCAGGATTAGAAAAATGCTGCCCGTGTATGGGTTGTGGTGTAAAAGTTTCAAGAAGTGCACTGAGGTATCCTTGGGCGAGTCAAAGCATTATGGTAACTGGAAAGGAGGAATCATTTATGTCTGAATATGAATGCATGATACTGGAAGTTTCAGATCATATTGCCACAGTAACACTGAATCGGCCCGAGATTATGAACGCCATCAATTGGCAGGCGTACGCGGAGCTTGAGGATATTTTTTTGAATCTTCAAAAAGATCCCGAGGTCAGGTGTATTATTCTTACGGGCGCCGGCAGGGCGTTTTGTTCCGGGGATGATGTCAAAGAAATTATGGTGCAGGGCGGCGGCAGTAAAAGGCTTAGGGACGTGCGACCGGGAACGACGCCTGCTGCAAGGGCTATTCTGGATTGTGACAGACCGATCATTGCGGCGGTCAATGGTGCGGCAGTTGGATGGGGCATGGATATGTCCCTGATGGCGGATTTCAGGATCGCATCAGAAAAAGCAAAATTTGGAGAACTGTTCGTTAAGCGGGGGCTTGTCGCCGACGTGGGCGGAATGGTCCGACTCCCTAAACTCATTGGTCCACAGCGCGCTGCAGAGTTGTTATTTACCGGTGAAGTCATCAGCGCTGAACGTGCGCTTGAACTGGGTATTGTTATGAGTGTTGTGCCACATGATGATTTGCTGGACGAAGCGAGGGTACTGGCGAGCAAGATCGCAGCCAATCCACCGTTAGCCGTTCGTTATCTCAAAGAAGGCTTGCGGCGGTCTTACTACGGTGAGTATGAGGACATGGGTAACTGGATAGGCCAGACACTTGGGACACTGTTCCAGACTGAGGATCACAAAGAGGGTGTTGCCAGCTTCCTTGAAAAAAGAGAACCGGTGTTCAAAGGAAAGTAAGGAGCCGGTTTCTTGTTCGGTCTGTTTATCCTGGCCAGCCATATTTGGCTCATTGATCTTAAGGCGCGGCGGGGGTCGTAATGGACTTGCATTCCCGACCCCAGAGTGATCAGCTTCGCGCGTAGTGAAGATCCCTAACAAAACATCGATTCTTGTCATTGTTCCTGTGCTTGCGCTCTGGGGTTGTTCGAAGGAGCCACCCAGGAATACGCCGCGTGCAGAATCACATCCCGAGGAATTCCTGCTGCAGGACATCTCCTGGATCGACCCTTACGCCTACATGGTGGACCTTGAACATCCTGATGCCGTGCAATACATCGCGCACGAGCAGCAATACCTTGCTGAGCAGATTGAACCCTGGCGTCCGAAGCTCAAGCGAATGATGTCGGAGCTGAATGCCCAGTTATCGATAGAAAGAAAAACCACACCGATCGTTACCGGTGATTTTGAATACCATTCGGAGATCAGGAAAGGCCATCAGTATCCAGTTTACTACCGGCGTCCGAAGGCGTTGCCCGGCGACCAGCAGGTTGTGATTGATCTAAACGAACTCTCCGATGGTGCTGACTACTATGCCCTGGGTGGTTTCAGTATCAGCCCGGATGAACAGACTGTCGCGTTTACGGAAGACAGGACCGGCGATGGAAACCACACATTAAGGCTTCGGGACCTTGACTCTGGCGTGGTGACGACTATCGCTGAGGGGTTAGAACCAAACCTTGCATGGAATGGCGACGCTGTTCTCGCCGTTGAGAAAGAGACGAATTCGGTCGTTGAACATTTGCCTGATGGGCAAAAAGCCATCCTTTACCGGGAAACCGACCCGGCGTTTTCCCTCAGTGTCAGCACTGCTCGCGATAGAAAAACGGTGATGATCACGTCTGAATCCCATCGCGCGACAGAGATCCGGGTTCTGTCGCCGGGTGGTGAACTGCAACTGATTGCCCCCAGGCAAGAAGGGCATCGCTATCGACTGATGATCGGCGCTGATCATATGACGGTGCTTAGCAATTATAAGCGACCCGAGTATGCGATTGCATTGATACAGGAGGGCGAGGTTGATCCGAATGACTGGCAGTTTTATGAGCTGAATCTGCCGGGTAGTGTTGTCGACTTTGAACGTTTTGATAAGCATCTGCTGGTTCAAGTCAGAAACAGACTCAGGGATGAACTGGTGCTAATCGAGCCCGTAACGGGATACCAGCAACGCATCCTTGCCACTGGTGCAGGAGAAAGCTTTCGGCTGATGCAGCCTGACCATGGAGCCGCGCCGGGTTTTCAATTCAGGAAACGAAGTCTTATCCAACCTGAACGTCGTTATCGAATGGCTGTTTCTGAAAAAGTAGCCCACGAAATCGATTCGGATTCGGCGCCGGAGAACTACCTTCGTGACCAATATAGGGTTGAAGAACATTGGCTGTCGGCGCGTGATGGTACCGAAGTACCGGTTACCCTTGTTTATAAGGAAGGCGCGGCCCTGGCATCCCGCCCGCTTTATCTGACCGCATATGGAGCCTATGGGGTTTCTCTTCCAATCGCTTTTGACCCAACTCGATTGCCGCTGCTAAATCGGGGGTTTGTACTTGGGATCGTTCACGTTAGGGGGGGTGGTGACCTTGGTGATGCCTGGCATTTTTCGGGTCGCCACCTGAACAAAAGAAATACATTCAACGATCTTGTTGATGTCGCCAAAGGGCTTGTCGAGTCGGGGATTGGTCACCCTGAAATGTTAGCCGCGCGTGGCGCGTCTGCTGGCGGGACTGTCATCGGTGTGGTCGCTAATGAAGCGCCTGCACTGTTCAAAGTATTGGTTGCCGATGTGCCATTTGTTGATGTCATCACGACTTTACTCGATCCGACATTGCCGCTAACTGAGAGCGATATATTGGAGTGGGGAAATCCAGAGGTTCCGGCTGACGCCAGGTATCTGTTTGAATACTCCCCTTATCATCAGGTGCGTGAGCAGGCTTATCCTCACCTGCTTGTGCAGGCGTCGAGAAATGACGGTAGGGTAGGCACGCATGAGGCATTGAAATGGATAGCAAGAATACGCGAACGAACCACAGGTGGCGCGCTGCAGCTGATTGACATTGAGGATCATAGCGGTCATCTTGGTGCCTCTGACCAATATTTAAGACGGCGCAAACAGGCGCTTGAATACACATTTGTTATACGGGGCCTAGGCCAGGGGGATTAAGAATTGGAGTTAGCCCAACGCGTTCGAATCCCGGTGGTACAGAGCATAGTCTGGAATGCCTTGAATGATCCGGCTATCCTGAAGGATTGCCTGCCAGGCTGTCAGTCTTTTGATCGGACTGGTGAGAATAGTTTCGAGGTCGTACTGGTTGCAAAGGTGGGACCAGTGAAGGCAACATTCAAAGGCGCGGTGACACTAAGTGATGTCAAGCCTCCCGAATCCTACAGGATCAGCGGTTCAGGCAAAGGGGGGGTCGCCGGTTTTGCAAAAGGCGGCGCGGAAGTCCATTTGGAATCAATTGATGATTCTGCAGTAACTTTAATGTCTTATCAGGTGACGGCATCTGTGGGGGGCAAACTGGCGCAGATTGGTTCAAGGTTGGTAACAGGTGCTGCCAGAAAGATCGCGAATGATTTTTTTACCGGCTTTGTGAGATCTTTGTCGGGTGACCCCTTAATGGAGGTTGAAATCGAGACCCTTGTCTTAGATAAAGGAGTCTTAGATAAAGGAGTCTTAGATAAAGGAGTCTTAGATAAAGGAGTCTTAGATAAAGACGCAGATAAGCAGGGTTTACAATCATAACAAGGTTAGTGACTAACCCAATGAGCAGGCAAGGAAAGGAGTCATTATGTCAATCTCGGTACAGTTAAATGTCAATGGCAAGTCGGTAACGCAGGACTGCCCAGCTAATACCACGCTTGTGGATCTTATTCGGGAGCGGTTGGAACTGACCGGCACCCATGTCGGTTGTGATACCTCCCAGTGTGGAGCCTGCACGGTTCATCTCAACGGCAGGGCGGTTAAGTCTTGCACTATTCTTGCTGCGCAGTGCGAAGGCGCCGAAGTGACTACCATTGAAGGCCTGGGCGACACAGATAAATTGCATCCAATGCAGGAAGCGTTTCGCGAGTGCCATGGTCTGCAATGCGGTTTTTGCACACCCGGCATGATTATGTCTGCAGTAGACCTGGTTCATCGAGAGTCGTCCATCAATGAACAGGTTATCCGGGAAGGGCTCGAGGGTAATATTTGTCGTTGTACGGGTTACCACAACATTGTTCGAGCCGTTGAGACCGCAGCCAAAAAGATGAGGAACTAGATCATGGTCGAGCAGAGTATTGGCAAGTCGGTCCTTCGCAAGGAAGACATGCGCTTCATCACCGGTAATGGCCGGTATACCGATGACATTAATTTGCGCGGTCAGACTTATGGTTACTTTGTTCGTTCGCCCTACGCCCATGCGGTGGTTGGGGGGGTTGATACTTCTGCAGCACAGTCCATGCCTGGCGTCGTCGCAGTTCTTACGGGTAAGCAGGTTGCGGAAGATGAGCTTGGTGGCCTGCCTTGTGGCTGGATGATCCATTCGAAAGATGGCAGCGAAATGAAGCAACCGCTGCACCCGGTGATGGCGGCCACAAAAGTTAATTATGTTGGTGAACCCGTGGCTCTGGTGGTTGCTGACAGTTTTGACGAGGCAAAAAGTGCAGCTGAACTCGTCTCGGTTGAATATGAAGAGCTGCCCGCCGTCGTTTCAACAGCCGCTGCACAAAGTGGTCCGGATATTTATGCGGAAGCCCCGGGGAATACCTGCTACCAGTGGGAGTTGGGTGAAAAAGCAGCGACAGACGCGGCAATAGAAGGTGCCGCACACGTCACCAGATACACGCTCACTAATAATCGACTTATTCCTAACGCATTGGAACCAAGGGCGGCGATTGCAGACTTTAATCGCGGTACTGAAGAACTGACGTTGTACACCACCAGCCAGAACCCTCATTTGGCACGGCTTATTCTTACTGCGTTTGTGCAACTCGCACCGGAGCATAAGTTGCGTATCATTGCGCCGGATGTCGGTGGAGGTTTCGGTTCCAAGATATTTGTCTATTCCGAAGAAACTGCATTGGCCTGGGCATCAATGAAACTTGGGGTGGCGATCAAGTGGACTGCTGAACGGTCTGAATCGTTTTTAGCCGATGCCCATGGCAGGGATCATGTCTCTGAAGCGGAGCTGGCGCTGGATGAAGAGGGTAATTTCCTGGCATTGCGTGTCAAAACCACGGCAAACATGGGGGCTTACCTGTCTACTTTTGCATCGGCTGTTCCAACGTATTTGTACGGCACATTGCTGGCCGGGCAGTACAAAACGCCAAATATCTACGTTGAGGTAGATTCTGTCTTTACCAATACCGCGCCGGTGGATGCCTATCGAGGTGCAGGCAGACCAGAGGCCACATTTCTTGTCGAACGAATTGTTGATCTGGCCGCAAAAGAACTCGGTGTCGATCCTGCAGAACTTCGTCGTAAAAACATGATTCAGCCAGCGGATTTTCCCTATCAGACTCCGGTCGCCCTTGAATATGATATTGGCGATTACGAGGCAAGCCTGAACAAGGCGCTGGAAATGGCAGATTATGCGGGCTTTGCCAACCGAAAAGCGGATTCAGAAGCCAATGGAAAGCTTAGGGGTATCGGGCTTAGTTGTTATATAGAAGCCTGTGGTCTTGCACCATCGGCGCTAGCAGGCGCATTGGGTGCTGGCGTTGGTTTGTGGGAGTCAGGTGAAGTTCGAGTGAACCCGACGGGCAGTGTGACCGTCCTGACAGGCACTCACAGCCATGGTCAGGGACACGAGACAACGTTTGCCCAGTTAGTCGCCAGTCGCTTTGGGATATCGGTCGATGATGTCGAAGTTGTTCACGGCGACACGGGGAAAATGGATTTTGGGTTAGGTACTTATGGTTCAAGGTCGCTCTCAGTCGGCGGTTCAGCACTGTCAGTAGCAGCAGATAAGGTGGTTGAAAAAGGCCGTAAGATCGCTGCGCATCTGTTGGAGGGCGATGTGGATAATATCGACTTCGAGGATGGCGAATTTCGTCTGAAAGAAAGCAACCGATCCAAAACATTTCAGGAAATCGCGTTTGCAGCCTATGTGCCTCATGACTATCCCATAGAGGAACTTGAGCCTGGTCTTGCAGAGAAGGCTTTCTACGACCCGGTTAACTTCACCTATCCAGCCGGCACACACATTTGTGAAGTAGAGATCGATCCGGAAACCGGCGTCACCGAAATCACGAAGTTCACGGCGGTCGATGACTTTGGCAATATCATCAATCCAATGATCGTTGAAGGACAGGTGCATGGTGGTATCGCCCAGGGGATCGGGCAGGCCATGCTTGAACAGTGTGTCTACGATGAGTCGGGTCAGTTACAGACGGGTTCATTTATGGATTACTGCATGCCTAGAGCCGATGATCTACCCAACTTTACAGTGGGTCTGACAACCACGGTGTGTACCCATAATCCCTTGGGAGCAAAAGGCTGCGGCGAAGCAGGCGCAATCGGTTCGCCGCCGGCAATCATTAACGCGATAACGGACGCTGTTGGGGTGCGCGATATTAGTATGCCGGCCACGCCTGAGAAGGTATGGCGTGCAATTCAGGAGCAGAGGGCTTAACCATGTACGATTTTAATTACCACAAACCTGATTCCATTGATGAAGCAATCCAATTATTTTTGGGGGCGGAAGACGGCATCTATCTTGCCGGTGGACATACGCTGTTACCCTCGATGAAACAGCGGTTGGCTGCGCCGACAGACGTCATTGACCTTGCCGGTATTGACGGTTTGTCCGGCATTGAGGATGTGGGCGCGGATCTTGAGATAGGGGCGTTGACGGCGCATGACGAAGTAGCGACTTCGCCCGTTGTCCAGTCAGGGATCCCCGCGCTGGCAGAGCTTGCGTCACTGATTGGCGATGCTCAGGTACGAAACCGGGGAACCATAGGTGGATCTGTTTCGAACAGTGATCCCGCGGCAGATTACCCGGCAGGTGTGCTGGGGCTGGGGGCTGAGATAGTCACCAACAAGCGAACAATTGCGGCGGACGATTTCTTTACCGCGATGTTCGAAACGGCATTGGAAGAGGGCGAACTGCTCACCAAAATTAAATTCCCAAAACCAGAAGCCGCGGCTTACGTAAAGTTTCCAAACCCGGCATCAAGATACGCCACCGTCGGTGTGTTCATTGCCCGAACGGGGTCAGGGGTTCGCGTCGCGATTACCGGCGCAGCGCCAAGTGTTTTTCGTAGCACGGACATGGAAGAGGCGCTCAACAGCGAATTTTCAGTGGAGGCACTCGAGGGTATCACCCTGGATGCTGGTGAAATGAACAGCGATCTACACGCCACGGCGGAATACCGTGCTCATCTCTGCACTGTGATGGCGAAGCGAGCAGTCCTAAAACTGCTTTAATCGCTTCTGGACTATTGGGCTGCTGCTTCGTTTCGAAGTTTGACCAAATGATTGTAGAAGCGCTCTAGTACCTCGTAAGGTTGACAGCCGAACACGAACAAATCCCTGCTGGAGAATGTAGGTACGCCGGTAATGCCATCTTCATAAGCCCGGTCCCAGTCCGCTGTAACCTGAGATCCGAATGATCGGGTTTCGATCACTTCACGAGCAGCTTCAACATCAAGTCCTACTGAACCAGTAATGTCGAGCAGAGTACCGACATCGCTAATTGTTTTGTCCTCTATAAAGTAAGCCTTAAACATGGCGTCGTGAAAAGCTTCTCCACCTTCCTGTGTATCAGCCCACGCGCCCAGTTCCTGGGATACCCTGCTGTTATCCAGTCGGGTTCTTTTGTTGTAAGGCAACCCGGCTTCTGCCATCAAGGTTCGCAGATGATCGCCGGCTGCTTTTGATTCTTCCTTGTTCCGGTTGCGGTAAAGGTCCTTCATGGGGATACCTTCCGGCGGTGTTTCAGGATGCAGCGGAAAGTGAACCCAGCGGGTGACGACGTTCTTTTCCTGCTTTAATTTTTCAATACTGACCGTACTGAGATAGCACCAGGGTCATATGTAATCTGAGTAGATCTCGATTAGTATGGGGTCAGTCATTACAGTGCTTTCAGCCATTTTCATCATTCTCCTGTTGGTTGCTCCAAATACCTTAATTTATTTTTCGTCTGATTTGCGTCTTGGGCTATTTGGATAAGACCTGAGGTTATCACGAAGGTTATAGCGAACCCCCCTCACAGACTAGCCCTTGGCGTGCGATGATCAGATTCCCAAACCGCGCCCCGCAACACACTGATCAGAAGGGGGAACAGAGTAACTCAGGGGACCCTCTTTAGCACCTGCCTGCTGCATCTCTTCCCGCTAGAAAGCCAAACACCATGCCTGGTGCCAATGTGCCACCGGCCCCGCCATAGGTCATGCCCATCGGCGAGGCCATGACATTGCCTGCAGCATAAAGACCCCGAATAACCGCGCCGTCGACATTGAGCACGGCGCCATTTTTATCCGTCTTCGGACCGCCCTTGGTACCCAGCGTGCCGCTTTTAACTTCGATCGCATAAAATGGTCCTTTCTCGATCGGGCCGAGTGTTGCTTGCGGGGTTCCTTTAACCGCGGGATCCCCCCACCAGGTATCATGGGCACTCTCGCCGCGATGAAAGTCTTCATCCCGATAGTTACTCACGCTTGTGTTCCACCTGGATACTGTATGGCGCAGTCCTTGACTATCCGCGCCGATCTTATCAGCCAGTTCTTCGAGTGACTGCGCCTTCGTGATCCAGTTAGGGGCTGGGTTTCCAGGAGCCGTTTCAATGGTGCCGTATAAATCCAGATGTTCCTGGTCAAAAATATACCAGCACGGCAAATTTGAGTATTCAAACTTTGCAACGTCTTGTTCATGAAATGCCGCGCCAAATGCATTGTAGTTCGCCGCTTCATTCGTGAAACGCTGGCCTTTCTTGTTAATCATAATTGAGCGGGGACGCGCTCGCTCAGCGGCGAAAAGGTAGGTTGGATTCAAACCGTCACCCCGGTCCCCGGGTGCCTCGACCGCAGGCATCCACCATGCCTCTCGCATGTTGCCCAGGGCGGCGCCGATGCGCATACACATCACCAGGCCATCTCCTTCGTTAGTCGGTACTGATACGGGACTCGTCATGGGGCCGCGCAGAAAGTCTCGGACCAATTCTCTGTTCCACTCGAATCCGCCTGTACCCAGGATAACCCCGCCCCGGGCATGTACAACAAGTTCCTCTTCGTCCTTTTTTATAATAACACCGGTAACCCGCCCGTTTTCTGTAATCAACTCAACTGCGCGCGCACTGGTTGTGATCTCTATCTCCGCTTCAAGACAGGCCCTGTAAAGATGGCCAATGAGAGCTTGACCACAGCCCCGCTCATCGTTTTCAGCGCGCCGAGCGTGTTCGGTGGCTGAAACCTTGATTGGTACTGCGCTACCAAGATGAGATTCTTCCATCGTGATCGGCGCTGTCCCATAGTTGTAGCCAATTGTCACGCGATCTTTGTTGTCACCCAGGTCGTTAAATGAAATCAAGGGACATTCCAACGAGCGACCGCCGGTTGGTTTACCCCCGGGATGCTCTGG
>DTZW01000354.1 GCA_012961165.1 Gammaproteobacteria bacterium
TGACTGACCAACCGGCGGATAAGCGTTTCGTCGCTAGCGTCCTGGCGCTATGCGCTCTTTCCGGCGTGCTCACCTCGGCATGGTGTCTTTATATTGACGATGTCATCAATAACGATGGCGTTATCTATGTGCGAACGGCAGAACTCCTGGCCTCTGGCGACTGGGCTGGTGCATTTGCCTCGCACCACTGGCCGTTTTTTTCGTTGTTGATGCTGCTGCTTGGTAAGTTACTGGGTATCAGTTATCAGTGGGCCGGACAACTGCTCAACGCTGGGTTTTTTACCGCATCGTCAATGTTGTTCGTGCTGGTAGTGCGTGCATTTGGCGGCACCTCACAGCGGCTAACTGTTTTTGCGGTATTGGTTGCGGTCATGCATCCGGCTTTTAACGAATATCGTGCTTTTATTATTCGTGATGCTGGTTACCTGACCTTTTATCTGGTGGCCGCGTTGTATTTGGCACGCTGTGTCAATGAGCCCAGCTTGCGTTACCGGCTCCTGGTTGCTGCTGCGTTCGCGATTGCCAGCCTGTTTCGTATCGAGGGAGTGGTATTTTTGCTCTCGACACCACTGTTGCTGAGTTTTACTCGACGTGCGACTGGGGGTTCGCCCTGGTTCTGGCTACTGTTGCTGGCGGCGTCTGCAGGTTTGCTCGCGATAGTGTTGGGTTGGTGGTTGTTAGCGCCTAACGCCGGGGTCGATCCGTTAGCAGCTTTTAGTGCGCCACTGGATGTAGTAGCCAGTGCATGGCAGCAGATCAGCGCCACCTTTGCACACAAGATCACCGTATTGCGCCAGGAATTTCTCGGTCAGTATGCAAACGAATATGCTTGGGTACTTTTTATTTTTTCCGTGCTGATGATCCTGGTTTCTGCGGTGTTTTCGCAATTGACTGTACCCTGGGGCTTGCTGAGTTTCGCTGGGTTATGGTCTGGAATTCGGTTCCCGCACAAAGCTCTGAATAGGCTTTGGGCCGCCCTGCTGGGCATGCATCTGATGATCCTGCTGGTATTCGCGATCGTGAAGTTGTTTCTGGTTGCGCGTTATCCGCTGGTGCTTAGCGTCACAGTGCTGTTGATAGTGCCGTTCGCCCTGGAATGGGTGTTGGGTGCGATTCGCTGGCACCGTCTGAAGACAGCAGCCCGGGTTCTGGCTGTGTTGCTGCTGCTTTGGGGTGTGGGGGAATGTGTCAGTGGCCTCGATAATGTTACTCGTGCCCGGGCGATCAAAGATTCCGGCCTGTGGCTCGCGAGCCATACTACCGAAATCGGCTCACTGGTCAGTAACGATTGGCGCATTGCCTACTATGCCGGGCGCCATAACGATAGCAATCTCATCGTCGAGGATGTGGGTAAGATTCTTCACGGACTGCGCAAGGGCCGCTGGCCTGATGCCGCATACGTGGCATTACGTTTGTCGCGCTCAGCTACCAAAACCGAGGCGTGGGTGCTGGATGCCCTGGGTAATGCCCCCGAAAAGGTTTTTGAGGGCGACTCTGGGGACAGGGTGCTGGTTTATCTACGTCCTTAACGACCACTACCATCGAGTGAGTTTCACTATAACCTAGCGGTCAGTTAAGAGAGCTGTTTACTTTCTCCACGGGTCGCAAAAAGTATCCCGCCAATCACGCCTTGCAGCATCACAAAGCCGAGTGCCATCCAGGCAAAAGCGATTGCCTCGACAGCATCAATACCATACGCACTGAAAAAGAAAACGAACACGCCTTCTCTTAGGCCAATGCCGTTGATGGAAACTGGCAGCATGGTTACGAATATACTGAGGGGGATCATTGTGAACATGGCCAATACCGGAATATCTATCCCTAATGCCCGACTTACAATAATGAAGTGAACGATTACGTTAAGCTGAAGTAAAAGGGATAAGCCAAATGCGCGAACCAGAAGATCCCGCCTACCTCTGAACGCGGAGAATGCCGAGGCGATTTTGGCAATGATACGCCAGGGTTGAGTTGTCCGCCGATCGAGGTATTGCTCGAGGTTCTGATAAAGCCGCAGCGGCGCGAAAAAAACAAACCAAGCTAAGCCACCAACACCAAGTGCTGCACCCAGCACCAAAGCGGGCAGTGCTGGAACCAAATCGGCCAACTGTTTTGCCGTCATTACAGTAATCAATGCGTAGCTTGCCAGAGCCAAAAGACCCATCAGCCGGTCAACGATAACTACCGATGCAGCGCCAGAACGGCTGTTCCCCAGACGCCAGGAGTCATAGACCCGCACAATATCTCCGCCAATAGTCGAAGGAAGCAGGTTGTTGAAAAATATCGCGACCATGAAAGATTGCACGAGAAAACCGATTCGCGCATGCACGCCCTGTGCGGACAGGAGCATACGCCAGCGGAATGCAGTGATCAGGT
>DTZW01000355.1 GCA_012961165.1 Gammaproteobacteria bacterium
TAGTCATCAACGACGACCACTTCACCACTGGGATTGGTTACGACGAGATCAAAACCATCCTGCTCGAAGGCACCGTGCAGCAGAAAAGATGCATCCGGCAACTGAACTGAGGGATGTGACCGCTCCACAATCGGTTCTGACTGGATGTCGGTATCTTCCGATAACGTGTATGCACGTCCTTCCACGTCACAATTTCCATCTAGATTAACCCAGATAAAAATAGCATATTGTGACCAGTTTTAAAGTGAATTTCGACGAGTGGTTGCCAAAAAATGGGGAGGTACCTCCCCAGCTTGCCTGGGTACTGAAACCTGAGCGATCTGTAAAAGTCTGGTTCCTGAATGGGAAGGTAAGAGGGAACCGTTCAAAATTTTTTCTAATACTGGGAAATACCAGGCTGACGTTCGAAAGCGTTAGCCATCACGCAGATGATGCTATAACCCTGCGCAGTTCAGCAAACAATCGCTGATGCAGATATCGCCTCTAACTGGGCCAGGCAACTCGATCTATCCTTACGCCCCGCTTTCTCATATCGATATCAGTTCGGCGCCCAGGCGACCGGGAAAACTTCAGGGAATTCGCCCAAAGTCTGGCCATCATGAGGATTGTGGTCATAAAGCGCCAGGGGGTCCGGAATAGCCTGGCTTCTGCGCCTCATATAGCGGACATCAGGTCCTGCCCAGAGGGATGCGTGGGATCTCCTGGGATGTTCAAGTTCTACCCCGCCCCTGGCTGAGTGCACTATGTTGCCGTGGAACAATATTACGTCACCTGGCACATAATCCCACCCCAAAATATCGAAAGAGTCCCGGCATTGCTCAACCACAGGCAGCGCCGGGAGGCTGGGATCCAGGAAGGAGTCAAAATAAGTCCAGGTTTCATGAGCCTCGCGACCGATAAGCACTTCGCCCGCAGCAAATCTCTGATTCAATTCAACAGCACCTTGCGGGTCAGTGGCAGGATCCATGCCAACGGGCGGACGGTAGGTAATGTTCCACAAGTGCGATCCACGTAAAAATTCCATACTCACATCGCGAGGGGCGGGGTCAGCGCAAACCCATGCACGAATAAGCTGATGACCTTCGACATTGTAATAACAGGTATCCTGATGCCACGCACTGGGCACAATCATACCCGCTGGTTTGTAGAACATCTGGTCCATGTAGAACCTCACCGGGGCACCCAGAACAGTGCCGACGATCCCGGCGATTGGGGATTCATCCATCAGCTGCTTGAGCTTCGGCGAATGAGACGCAGGAAACTGGTCGATCCGCAGTGGTAGAGAGACACCAAATGACATGCCATCCGGATGGTCATGGGTATACTCCAACCCTTCGGCCAGCATTTCTGTCCATTCCTGCCCAAGGATATTCTTAAGCAACACCGCTCCGTCACGATTAAAGGCTGTAATTTCTTCATCGTTAACCTGACGTAGTGGCTTTAAGTTCCCCATGTCATGCCTCCAGGTGGCAGTTCCAGTGCTGCTGATAGCATACCCCAATTATTTATCAATACACCCGTCCAGTCGCCGCACTCGCTTCGCGCATACCCCGCCTTCGATTTTATTCAGCACCGCCATCCCGGCCGCTGCTGGTAACGGGCTCGAGGCAAACGTATTGAGGTAACGGGTTTGCTGGCGAAACGCCGCCACGTTCTCACGACTCGAGATGACGGCAGCTTCGCCCTGCCAGTGACCAATAAATTCTGGCGAGGGTGTTGAATTGCAGGCCGTCAGAACGGTTTGCATCGAGAGAGAAATCAACGGTAAAGGTTTTAAATTTCTATCCCGTGATCAAAGAACAAGAGTGGGTAAGTTTGGCGCACTATAAGCGAAAGGGAAGGGATTGCTGGACAAACGGTATTGCGAAGTTAATTCGCCAAAATTGATAGAATCGGCCCATGAACACAGTAGCTACCCCATCACTCATAACGCAATGATTGAATTGGACTGGCGGTGGCAATTTTTACCGCGTGCCCCGCGACAATCAACCAGGCTGCTACCAGGCCCATGACACTGGCCAGGATTATGATGAGCGGCAACATAGTGATGCGGTCGTCGAAAAAATTGAGATATTGTCCGGATGCTGCAAACGCCAGTGGCATCGCAACCAGCAGCGACCACAGTACGGGTATGGAAAACTGCCAGACCAGCAGGCGTACAATCTGGTCAACCCTGGCACCCAGCACCTTGCGAATGCCAATTTCCCTTGTGCGCCGCTCCGCCATGAAGGCCGCGAGGCCAAACAAGCCGATCAACGCTAGTGACAGTGCCACAAAAGCAAAACCTGCGAGCACGTTGTTCATGGTCTTGAAAATTATGTAGATCTCACCGAACACCTCATCGAGGAACTTCTGCTGGATCGGGTATTCCGGGTTCACCTGCTTCCAGACCTGTTCAATTTCTGCAAGGGTATCGCTCAGGTTCTCTCCTTCGACTCGAATCGATGCTGTCCGCAGGAAATTCGGGTTGAGGATAAACACCATCGGCTTGATTTTATTGTGTAGCCCCTTGATATTCAGGTCCGGTACTGTACCGACAACGGTAAACTGGACGATTGGATCCTCGTCGTCCTCATCGGGTACGCTGAAATAACTCTGCCCGAGCGCTTCCTGCGCGTCTCCCATGCCAAGGGTTTCAATAGCTAACTGATTCAAAATAACATTGACCTGCTCAGCGTCCTCCCCACGCACGTCGTTGGCGATATCCCGGGTGAGGGACCGTCCACTTCGCAGCGCTATGTCGTAGGTTTCGAGAAAGCCCTCATCAATGCTCATGTAGCCAAGCAATATACTCCCCGCCTCATCGCCCTTTTTCCGGCTGACCATACCGGCGGAGTTGCTTTGCTCAAAAGGAACCTGGCTTGAATAGGTGACCTCGGAAACACCCGGAATGGCTTTGAGCTGTTGACGCAAGGTTACATGCCGCGCCTTGATATCATCAACATTCACACGTTCCAGCAGCAGAATATTGGATTTGGGGAAAATATTGCTGGACTTCTCGACCTGCTGGTTCTGAAAGTACATGACCAACACGCTCGCCAGCATAAAGATCGAAATGGCAAATTGTGTCCCGATCATAATGCTGCGAAACAGGTTGCCACGGCCGCCCTTCAACATTGCGTTTTTAAGGCTGTCAATCGGGCTGGACCGCGTAATCAGGTACGCCGGGTAGGCGCCGGCCGTAATACCCACTGCAACGGTAGTGAGCAGCAGGAACGGTGCCACATCGAGATAATTCAGCGTAAGGGCTTTGTCGGCCCACTGGTTGAATGCCGGAATTACCATCTCAAGACAGGCGACGGCTATCAGCATGGCCAGCACCGCAGTGGTAAGGCTCTCTATCAGGAATTGCACCAGCAACTGTCCCTGGGCTGCACCAAATGTTTTTCGCAGACCGACCTCTCGTGCTCGACCGAGACTCTGTGCAGTCGCAAGATTGGTATAATTGACGCACGCGATAACCAGTACCATAAATCCCAGTAACCAGATCGTGTCGATAACCGGTATACCGATCGCCTCCCAGATCATGGTGTTGGACTCCACCAGGGGACGGACCCTCAGGCGGGGGATGAATTCCAGTTGATCCTTCGGTGCGTGGCGCTGATATACTGCGTTGATCTGCTCGGATAACCACTGCCGGTCCCTGTCAGCCGGTAACAGCATGTAGGTCAAATCCCCCATTGACAGATTGCCCCAGTTTTCGGCCAGATCGTAATCCCTGATCGTTTCCAACGTCATCAAGTGTGCAAATACTCGGGGCTCGCGATCACCAAACAAGTTCGAGTTAAAGTGACTGTCTGCGGGAATATCCCGTAGTACGGCCGCGACCCGCAGATCGTCTTTGTGATCCAGTGTCAGGACTTCGCCAACCACGTCCGTCCTGCCAAAGAACTTCTGCGCGATAGATTCACTCAAAATAATACTGCTGGGGTCATCCAGGGCTCTGGCATCCCCGTGCAGATATTCAAAATCGAATACCTGAGTCAGCTCTTCGTCGGCAAATGTGATGCTCTGATAGTAGCCATCGTTTTCTCCTTCGACTGACAGGAGAAACTCTATGCTAACGGTTCGGACTACCGCCTCGATATCTGGCACTTCATTCTCTAAAAGAGGGGCAAGTGACGTATAAATGCTGTCAGTTTCCTGCACCCCTATATCCGCATCGGGACCAAAAACACTACCGGCGGTAAAAATTCGATCGCGTTTCGAATACATGCTGTCGTGATTGCGCTCGTAGTCGACCAGGATTGAGCCGAACAGGAATACCGCCAGCCCTATGGCCAGACCGATGATATTGATCGCTGCATAGAGCCGATTCTTCAGCATATTGCGAAGTGCCAGCTTGATGTAATTTGAAAACATAGCCTCGTCCTGCGTAGTGTTTAAGCTGCCCGAAGGCTCTGGGTAACAACGTGTCCATCAAACAGGTTGATGGTCCTGCGCGCATAATCCGCATGGGATGAAGAGTGGGTAACCATAACAATGGTTGTGCCCTCTTCGTTGAGACCCTGAAGCATCTCCATTACCTCCTGGCCGTGCACACTATCCAGGTTACCTGTGGGTTCATCGGCCAGTATTAACCCCTGCCCACCTACCACCGCCCTCGCCACCGCCACTCTTTGCTGCTGACCACCCGAGAGTTGGCTGGGACGGTGCTTGCCCCGATGAGCGATACCGACCTTGTCCATCACCTCTTCCGCTCGCGCCTTGCGCTCTTTGGCGCTGATATCGTGGTATAGCAGCGCCAGTTCAATATTTTCCCGCACGCTCAATTCATCGATCAGGTTAAAGTTCTGGAAGATAAAGCCGATATTGTGTTTGCGAATAGCGCTCAATTTTCTCTCGGAGTATCCTGCTACGTCTTCACCCAAAAACAGGTATTCACCGTCACTGGGGCGATCCAACATTCCCACTACATTGAGCAACGTGGACTTGCCACAGCCCGAGGGCCCCATAACGGCGACAAACTCGCCCTGCTCAATTCCTATGTTGACGGCATTGAGTGCAACCGTTTCAACGTCTTCGGTGCGATATATCTTCGACAGATTGTTGAGATTCAGCATTGTCGTTTCTTTCCTTTTTTAATATTAAGGGGCTTCTTTTTTGTTAAGTGTAAGTTCATCCATATCTCGAAAACCGCTGTAGGGAGAGGTGATGACTCTTTCGCCGACTTCCAGGCCATCAAGCACTTCGATAAAATCGGAGTTGCGCCGACCGAGTTTGACTGTGCGTTTTATGGCGGTATTTCCATCGGGGCTGACGACAAATATCCACTGTCCACCGGTGTCCTGGTAAAAGGAGCCATTGGGAATCAGCAGTGCTTTATTGGCGTCACCCAGGGTCAACTTGGACTGAATGGTTTGACCGCGGCGTAGATCAGGGGGCGTGCCCCCGATGAACTGCATGTCGATTTCGAACTGCCCTTTTTCGACATTCGGATAAACTTTAGCGATGCGCAATTCGTATCTGCGACCATTTTTCTCAAACTCCACAGCCTGATCGATATCTACCCTGGCGAGATAAAACTCATCTATGTTTGCGACCAGCTTAAACTCGTTGGCGTTGTCGATCTGGCCGATTCGTATTCCGCGGGAGACACTCTGTCCGATTTCCATGTCGAAGCCCGAGAGCTTGCCCGCTACCGGAGCGAGGACATTTAGCTCCTGAAGGCTTTGCCGAGCGTAGGTCAGATTCGCCTCCATGACGGTGGTATTGTCCTTGAAAAAAGCCAGTTGATTCGCCATTAACCGCTCGTCAGACGCCTGGCTTTCCAGGGTTACCGTGCGGCGGTCGCGATAGTACTGCGCTTCGTCTGTGAGGTCATCAAAGTTCGACTGAGAGGTCAAGCCTTTGGTCAACAGTTCTTGCTGGCGTTCAATTTCACGATCCAGTCTGCGGATCTGGTAGTTAATCTCCACCAGCGTGTGCTTATGCGACAGTCGATTCTGTTCCAGTCTCAATTCCTGGTCGCGCATGCTGTTGAGCTGTTCCATAATCCGGGATTCGGTACTCATGACACTCAATTGCAAATCGGAATTTGACAGCTGAACAATTGCCTGGCCAGGCTCCACCATCGCGCCGTCCTCGACTAGAATCGACTCCACTCGACCACCCTGAATGGCATCGAGAAAAACTGTTTTCAGTGGCGCGACACGGGCGCGAACAGGAATAGTGTCTTCAAACACACCCGCAGTAACCAGTGACAACGCAAGTCGATTGTCGGCGATTGTCAGGCTGCGACCACCTGGCGACAGAAAAGCCAACCAGATTCCCAAAAACACTGCCCCCAGTATTGCACCGGCAACCAAAAGCCGGGCTGAAAACCGCGGCTTTACGATTTTCCGGTCCATAGCGCTGCCCTTAGGCAGGTTAACTTTGCTTCCCGTTTCCTGGGGATTACCCATAGGGCTGATCGTTCCCATCATGTCCTGTGTGTTTATCCCGCTAAAACCGTGAGGCGGGGGCGAATATACCTGGCTAACGCAAAGATCAAGCCAACTATATAACCTATTGTTTTATATGTACTTATGTGGAGACCGCTGATGCTCAACTCAATAAAAGGTGTACGAAATCGAACACACACTGTACGATAACGAACACATTGAGAGGGTTGGCCCTTGAGTGAAAAAGTTCAGAAAATACTGGTGGTCGACGATGATGAAGACATCCTGACTGCTGGCAAACTATTACTAAAGCGCAAGTTTGGTCAGGTTCAAACCACCAGTGACCCCGAGCAAATACCGGCACTACTAGCTGCGAACAGCTTTGATGTAATCCTCCTCGACATGAACTTTTGCCCAGGCGAGAGTACCGGCGAGCAGGGGTTTATCTGGCTCGCGCGAATACTGAATCTGGACCCTGATGCAGTGGTTGTAATGATCACGGCACACGGCAATGTCAATTTGGCCGTGGAAGCCATGAAACAGGGTGCCACTGACTTTGTCGCAAAGCCTTGGGAAAATGAGAAGGTAGTAGCGACACTGTCGGCTGCGGTTAAACTGCGAGCCAGCCGCGCAGAGGCGGAGTCCCTCAAGCGCAACAATCGAGCCCTTGTAGCTGCCAGTTTGGCCACCGAACACGCTTTAATAGGGCATTCCGGACCCATGGCCCGCGTTTCTTCTCTTATCCAGCGCTCGGCGCCCACGGAAGCCAACATTCTCATCACTGGTGAGAATGGTACAGGCAAAGAATTGGCTGCGAGGCAAATCCACCAACAAAGTTTGCGTGCCGAAGGCGTCTTCATGGCGGTCGACCTCGGTGCTGTCTCCGAGACGCTTTTCGAGTCGGAACTTTTCGGCCATCGAAAAGGTGCTTTCACCGGTGCGACGGAAGATCGGGTTGGCCGGCTGGAGGCTGCGAACGGCGGCACCCTGTTCCTGGATGAGATCGGCAACATACCCCCGCATTTGCAAGCCAAACTGTTGTCTGTGCTGGAGCAGCGGAAGGTCACGCCGGTGGGTAAGAATGAATCCCTACCCTTCGATGTAAGGGTAATATCCGCCACCAATCTCTCGCGACGGGAGATGTCCGACGAGAGTATTTTCCGGCAGGACTTGTTGTTCAGGCTCAATACTGTCGAACTTAAAATGCCTCCGCTGAGGGAGCGATCAGAGGACATTGAGGAGATCGCAATCTACTATGCCGGCTTGTATGCACGGAAATATCACAAATCGGACAAGGCATTCACGAATGAAACTCTCGCTCTCATGCGCGACTATAGCTGGCCGGGCAACGTGCGGGCATTGAGACATGCGGTGGAGCGGGCGGTTATTCTGTCAGAGACAGAGTATCTACAACCAGCGGACCTCCAACTCGATTTCTCGACCGGCAGAGCCGCACCCGACGGCCAATCGGCTGTAGATACAACTGGCAATGACCTGAACCTCGAACGTATGGAATCCCGCATGATTCAGGCCGCACTGAAGAAGCACCGCTATAACATTAGCCAGACCGCAAAAGAGCTCGGTCTAACCCGCGCCGCTCTATACCGCAGGATGGAAAAGCATGGGCTTTAGACGCTTTTCATTTCAGCTTAGTTTGCGAATTGCGTTTCTTACGCTGGCACTCGTTGCGTGGGTCTATTTGTTCATGCTGCCGGGCTACCCGACAATTCATTTTCTTCTGACTGTAATGGTCGCCATTCAGATTGTTGAAATATTTCGTTTGGTCAGTCGAACCAATGTAGAGCTGACCCGGTTTCTGGAGGCTTTGCGTTACTCAGACTTTGGCCAACGCTTCCAGATGCCAAAGGTGGGCGCAGGTTTCGAAGAGCTGGGTTCAGCCTTTACTGAAATCATCGATCGTTTTAAGGCCGAGCGCGTCCATCGAGAGGAGGACCTCAGGCATCTGAGGGCGTTGACAGAGCATGTACCTCTTCCCCTTCTTTCCCTGCATCCGGACGGTAGGATAAAACTGCATAACAACTCTGCGAGACAGCTCTTTGGCAGCGCGCACATCTCTCGCCTGAAAGACCTGCTTCCCTTCGGCGAGGATTTTTCAAAGCAAGTACTGGCAGTGGAGCCAGGCGAACGCCGACTGGCAACTTTCCACCTCGACAATCTGGAGCAAAAACTAACGATCTCGGCGACGGAGATAGTCATCGCCACCGAGATGGAGAAACTGATCAGCCTTAACAATATCCAGAGCGAGTTGGACGGCGCACAGCTTCAGGCATGGCAGGACCTGGTTCGGGTGCTCACCCACGAGATAATGAACAGCATCACGCCAGTCGCCTCCCTGGCCAAAACCGCCGCCGAACTGGTAGATGATGCCATCGAAAAGTTGGAGAGCCATCCGGACATCGTAGAAGACCTGTCGGATGTAAAGAGTGCGGTGGAAACAGTCTCCCGCCGCTCAGATGGTCTGAGGGATTTCGTTCAAAGCTATCGCCGTATTACCCGCTTACCACAGCCGGAAAAGCAGAGGATCCCGTTGCTTGAGTTATTCGATAATGTACAGCGCCTGGTTGCCTCGGAATGGGAAAAAAAGGGTATAGCACTTTCGATGACTGTAGAGCCAAAACCCCTGGAAATAACCGCGGATTCCGGCCTGGTGGAACAGGTCATGTTCAATTTGCTGCAGAATGCCGAACAGGTACTGGTTGACCGTGAATCACCCCGGGTCGAAGTGGTTGGCAACCTCAATCGACAGGGTCACGCCTGCGTTGAAATATCGGATAACGGGCCAGGCGTTCCCGCCGATGTCGCAAAGAAAGTATTTGTGCCGTTCTTCACAACCAAGCGGGAAGGTTCCGGCGTAGGCCTCGCGCTAACCCGCCAGGTTATGCTCGCACACGGCGGCACGGTGACCTTGGGTGCTAGTGAGAGCGGCGGTGCGAAATTTACCCTCACATTTCTCACCAACAGGGCCTGATTAGGTAGTGCCAATTTAAAGAACTGATATTGGTAGGCTCGGCCCATGAACACATACAAACGCCATCGATGTAGGGGTTATTGGGAGCTTTTTGGTACACAAGCCGCAGGCTACAACCTATTCAATCCTGGCAGCTACCCGGTCAGGGCTCAAAATTATCGGGATCTCAGGGAGAGAGCGTTCACTGAATGGAGTAGGGCAGTTGCTTGATTGGCACCGACTGGGTTTTCTACTTTTCAAATACTTAACTTGTCAGAACCTGTTGGCGGCCTGAGGACTGAAGAAAGGCCCCATCACAGTTCTATACCACGAACATGGCAAACTAGAGAATTGGACTAAACTGATAAATAGATAACCCGCGTTAGTGCTCATTGGTTTTGCGGTTAGGAAGAATAGCCACACTTTTTCCACTTTCAGAAATGTATCGTAGATCATGCGAGTGACCCGCTGTACTCGTGAGATGCTTAATGGCGTTTGCTAGCTGACTGAAAATTCGGCAAATACAAGGAAGAACCCGGCTACTGGCCGAGCGCGATGGTGCCCGGAAGTGTTGACAGCGTCTTGGAAGTCAAAGGAGTGTTGTTGGCTGTTCAGCCAGATCTGAAGGCGGTGAGCGGTTCTGAGGGTGCCCTGGCTGATCCAGGCCCAGGTGTTTCAGAATTTTTCGTTTGACTCCGGCGACGCTTCGCTCCTCAATTAACGCAATGATCCGGGCTGGTCTACCGTGCTTTTCACGCTTCTCTATATTGATGGCGAACACGGGCCGGGTCATACCACGGATACCACAGTATTTTGGTTTGTAACACGTAAGCCTGATTAGTGTGTCGGGATCGATATGACAAACTATAGTATCCTCGATATGCCTGAAAGTTTACCTTTCAGCTATCGTGTTGTTTTGGAGAGGCCAGGTCTCATATTTATGAGAGACAGGTATTGCATTACTTGAAGATTACAGTCGAAATTCTCGTTTCGCGTTGACATTGATGATGCTCCAATTAGCGTATTTGTGAGGCGTTGATGATGGCGACCATTCAATGCAGGTGTGGCGCGGTGCAGATCCGGTTGGCCAGGAATCAGGCAATCTGGCGACTGGAGTGTTGCTGCCATGACTGCATGTCCGCGCTTTGGTATGTCAACAAGCACAAAGGAGCGCCGGCCCCGCCGGAGCACCAGTTGCTCGATACGGTGTGGTTCGCGAACGACCTTACGGTCGTGAAGGGCTTGGATAAGATCGGGTCCTACAAGAACCACAACGAGGGTGACACGACACGCTTCTACTGCAAGGATTGCTGGACCTGCCTCATTGCGGACCACGCCGTTTACTTAGCAAAGATGGTGATCACGCAGGTAGTTAACTTCACGGGTTTCGAGGGTCTCACGGGTGCAGACCTGATCCCCCTACAGGCGCGCCACTTCCTGAAGGACCTGACCGCGGAGCAACGAGCCGCGCTCCCCTCGTTCAGTGGGGCTGCCGAGTGTGTATACGACAGCGCGGCGGAGAACTTCCTGGACAGCATGACTGAGATTTTAGCGAAGGGCGGCACGGGCGAGATGAACCTGCAGGTGTTAGCCGAAAAAGTCGGTCCGCCATTCATTCCCGAGGACGAGCGTGAGCGCATGGCGGAGGGCCCGCCGTGTCTGGGACAGCAGGCGAAGGCAGCTGAAGGAAGATAGCCAGTAGTACTGTGGCAAGCACTGCAGGACTTACGGGTCACCTCCCAAAAATGTGAGATGCCACTGAGCCTAGCAATGCAATTGAAAACCCAGAGTAACCCCATTGACGAAGCAGCTTGAATTTCGGTTGCGCGATAGCAGTAGCTTAGAGCCCATTTGCTAGCGTCCGCCAGGAACATGCCGATAGTGATTGGGACATCGCAGAGGCTGGGTAAGAAGCGAACATTTCTTATTTGCAAAAGATTCGAGAACTGCCACGCGATACCTTACAACCAACTAATTCCCGCCGAGGATAGTCTGGCAACCTTGGAAACATGCGGGTATAACTAAACTATACTCTGATCAAACGAACGAACCGAAGCCGCGCAGCTGAGGCGGGCGTTAGGTGCTCAACATAGGGAGAAAGACATGTGTAACGCAAAAAAACAATCTAATAAAATGACGTTCGAAGGACGCCGAGGGTTTCTTAAAAAGGCAGGCGTTGCTGCAGTCGGTACCGCGCTGGGATCGCAGTCATTAGCTGCTTCTTCACCAAAACCAGAAAATACTATTTCAGCCGATGAAGCTTTGGATCGCCTTATGGAAGGCAATATGAGGTACGTAACGGGCACCTCGAAACTCCACGACTTCAACGCGGAGCGTGCAGCCCTGGTAGGAGGTCAGAACCCGTACGCTTGCATCCTCAGTTGTGCAGATTCGCGGATTGCGCCTGAGTACGCATTCGATAGTTCTCGAGGCGACCTGTTTGTAGTTCGTGTCGCTGGTAACTTTGTATCCATGAATGGTCTGGCCAGTCTCGAATACGCTGTGACCTATCTTGGAACCCGGCTTTTGATGGTTCTTGGGCATCAAGGTTGTGGTGCGATCTCAGGCGCGATATCAATGATACGTGAAGGCAATGTGTTGCCTGGCAGCCTCCCGGAACTCATGGAATCCCTCGCACCCTCTGTTGGCTTGGCCATCAATCAGCCTGGTGATCTTCTCGAGAATGCTATTAGAGAGAATGTCCGGTTAAACGTCGCTGCGTTAAGAGCCGCTTCCCCGATCCTGAGCAAGATGGTCGTCAAGGACGAATTACGAGTTGTAGGCGGCGTTTATAGTCTGGAATCTGGCAGGGTTGATTTGCTTGGTTAAGCAAGGCAGAGGAAATCAGAATTTCTGCAGTGATAATAACTGGCGGTATTTTAGTATTTCTTGTTGAGTCATCACATGACTAATGGCCATGGTTCCATTTTAGCAGGGATGATTCGGCCCTACGACAAGTCTCCGTTCTGGCCCCAGGGGCCCCACTGAACACGGCCTCGTTGGCGCTGTACAGCCTCGTTTTATGGTTACGACGTCTTGGTCTTGCCCTGGCCCTAAGCCTCATACGCCAACGCCTCAATACATTCCGACTCAAGAACGTATTGAAACAAACGGTTAATCGAACCGTGAAACGTAAGTTTATCAACAGAGACAATCTCTACTCCGGCAGGCAGATCAAACCAATCAGAACCGATACCGACGGCATCCACGTGCGAGCGAAAGCTCTCGAGCGTCATGGATTTCACCGCAATTTTTACATCGTTGGTAAACAACTTGCCAAGCGCCTCCAATATTCCAGTGTCCGACTCCTGATAGAACCGTTCGGAAAACAGCATAGCTAGTGTTGATACGCCCATCACAAAGCGCAAAGGTTGCTGAGAGTAGCGACGAATGTAACTGCTCAACTTATAACTCTGACTCAACCTTGTGAGCATCACCCATTCATTTTCAACCACAGTCTTGCGCAGGTGTTCGAGTTGTCGAGCAGTGGCAACATTACCGCTGGCGTGCACATTATTGACGCTAAACTCTGTAATATGTAACGGCGGTTTTGCATCGGAGGGAAGCTCGGCAATCAGCTTTTCCGTGCTAGCCGCGAAGGCTCTCGAGTCAATGGCTGAAGAATAGCGTATCGTAGTTCGCCTGATAATGGAGGGCCGTTTTCGAATAATTTCTGTCGGCGGTTGCTGCTGGCCGTGGGTGTCGAGCAACACCGCATCCGCCAGGCCGTTCTGCACCATGACCATTGCTGCGGCGACAGAGTCTGTCGCCTCGAAAGCAGGGCCAGAAACATCAACCAAATCAACTTCCATTCTGCCTGGCTCCAGATTATCAACCAGGTTCCTGATATCCACTGCCTGCGAATCTGCACTGGCGAACGCGCTATGGATCAAGTTCACTCCCAGTATACCAACCGCTTCCTGTTGGGCGACATTGGAGTCATCTAACATATTGATATGGGCGATGATGGTATTGGGTTCCCCGCCTACTTTTGACTGAAATCTCAGGCCCACCCAACCTTGGCACTCATTGGTACCAGAAAAATTTCGTGCTGCTATCGTGTCGCAGAAAGCAAAGAAACGAGTATCTTGTCCGCGCATAGTATCGAGTCGTTCAAGCAGCAACTCGTACTCTTTATTGAGCATTGAGGTCACACGTTCGCGGCTGACATAACGGCTTGCTTCGCCGTAAATTTGATCACTGACCTGCATATCATAGGCGGATATGGTTTTAGCTATGCTGCCGGCAGCTGCACCAACCCGGAAAAACCATCGCGCTACTTCCTGTGCAGCGCCGATTTCGGCGATGGTACCGTATATTTTATCGTTCAGATTTATTGATAACGCTTTCTGGTGAGTGCTAAGACCCTCGCTCGACATAATTCAAAACCTTGCCATATTGGACAGTCGATTGTAATCCAATTGCCCCCCCTCCGTGGAATCTAACCTGAGTGCAGCACTACAGTGAAGTAACGACCTTTCATTAGCGACAATGGCCGTTGTGGTTAGGAAGAATAACCACCGTTTTCCACTTTCAGAAATGTATCGCAGATCATGCGAATGACCCGCTGTACTCGTGAGATGCTTAATGGCGTCTGCTAGCTTGTATCGGCGCTGACGACGTTGATGTATGCGAGCATCGCGGCGAGCTGTCGGAAGCTGAACTTTACGGCGTCGAATTT
>DTZW01000356.1 GCA_012961165.1 Gammaproteobacteria bacterium
TACCTGTTGGTCGCGGATACCGGGGATAACCTACATTGGCGGCGACGATTAAACATCCTTGTTTTCGACGCCCCCGAAGCAGAAACTGAAGGCGATACTCTCAAGTTGGCGTGGCAATTCAGCTTTAACTTTCCCGAGGGCTACCGGGATGTAGAATCCGTTGCAGTGGATGCCGGGAGCAATTCGATATTTCTGATCTCGAAACGATATGTTCCGCCGGAAGTCTTCAGGTTACCGCTTCAACCAGGCGACGATATCGTTACGGCTGAACCAGTGGTGGTACTTGATGGCATTCCACGGCCTACCGAGAGAGATTTACGAGAAGATCCCTCAGATGGTGCATACAGCTCCATGCCGACGGCCTTCGACATTAATGGCAGGGATGCCGTCGTGGTGACCTACAAGGAAGCGTACCTGTACAGGCGCAAGTTGGGTGAGAACTGGGCCGAAGCTTTTTCAGGCAGTCCTGGTCGCATTCGTCTGCCTTATATATCTGGCCTGGAATCGGTTGCGTTTGATTCAAGGGGTCGATATTTCTACGTTACCGGTGAACGGGAAGACGGGATCGGCACGGCAGATGTTTTCCGCGTTGAATATCGCTAAGGATAGCCAGCAGGGTTTTCAGCTTGCCATCGCCATGCATCTCTGCAGATATCTTCGATCGTCAGTTCGGCCTTCCAGCCAAGTTCTCGTTCCGCCAGGGAAGGGTCCGTGTAGGACGTAGGAACATCACCCTCGCGTCGTGGACCAATCGTCCGCGGCAGATGCTGGTGGGTGGCAAGTTCAAACGCAGCAACAACCTCGTTCACAGAATGACCAGTGCCAGTACCCAGGTTATAAGTGACCAATCTACAGTTACTTTGTAGTTTCCGGATTGCCGCCACATGACCCCGGGCCAGGTCCTGGACGTGGATATAATCGCGAACACAGGTGCCATCCTCAGTCGGATAGTCGTCGCCGTTGATAACCAGTTCGTCTCTCAACCCTACAGCAACTTGCGTGAGGAATGGCACGAGGTTATTGGGAACACCCTTTGGGTCTTCGCCGAGCCTGGCACTCGGATGCGCGCCAGCGGGATTAAAATACCGGAGTAGCACAACATTAAATTCTGGCTTTGCATCGCAGAGGTCGCGAAGCATCTGTTCAATAATAATTTTAGTACGACCATAGGGATTAGTAGCCTTTGTCGCATTGCAGTTTTCATCCAGCGGGATTCGTTCGGGTTCACCGTAAACGGTTGCTGAGGAACTGAATACGAGGCTGGTAACGTTATTATCAGCCATAGCGCGACAGAGGCTTATTGAAGTGAGCAGGTTCAGTTGATAGTAAAGCAGTGGATCTGCCACGGATTCACCAACGGCCTTAAGTCCGGCGAAATGGATGACTGCATCCGGTTGTTGCTGTTTGAACACGGTGTCCAGAGCAGCATAGTCCGCAACATCGAGTTCGTAAAAAGAGGGCGCCTGCCCGCTGATTTCCGAGATACGATCAACAACGGACGCTTTGCTATTGCGTAGATTGTCTACGATCACAACCTCATAGCCCGAGGTCAGTAGCTCGATGGCCGTATGGCTGCCTATGTAGCCAGCACCTCCTGTCAGTAGTATCTTCATCCCATATCCTTTGGTAAGAGGCTTGGGTGAGAGCCTTATCTAAGTGATAGGCCCAATTGCTGCTCAAGTTCGTTGATTGCCTGATCAGCAGAAAGCACCTTGATTGTCGACATACCAAGGGCCCTTGCGGGTTTTAGGTTAATACCGAGGTCATCAAGGTAAATGGCTTCAGATGGTTCGATACCCATTTCTTTACAGGCAAGTTGATAAATTTTCGGATCAGGTTTTCGCATTCCAACCTTGCTGGACTCAATAACAATCTCAAACAGCGACATGATGTCAGCGATGGCCTCGGCTTTTGACTCGGATTTTGCCATCCCCGGCCCGGCACCTGTGTTGACGTTGTTGGTGATACAACCGACCGAACGTGTTTCCTTAATTAATCGCAGTGCCTTAACCATTTCTGGCCGGATATCCCCGGAAAGAAGTGCGAGCACCTGTTTGCCCCTGATGTCATGCCCCTTATCCAGCGCTTCTGATGCGAACAACTCGTCAAACTCATCGACACTAACGGCGCTGCTTTCAAGCTGTGCCCACGCATTGTTGTCAGGGTTAGTAGCGTTAATCGAGCGAATGATATCCGAGGGAAGGTTGTTATTCGCTTCAAATCGATTGAAAGCTTCGAAAGGGCTAGAGGTGATTACACCGCCAAAATCCCACAGAACAGCTTTGAACATGGATTAAAACCTGGAGAAAATGAGAATGCCGTACTATACCGGATCTGATTTCAGGTACCAGAGCGGCTAATCGGGC